>NZ_JBFAZW010000007.1:0-152155 GCF_040682015.1 Dactylosporangium sp. NPDC051485 | reverse complement strand
GGTCGCGGAGCGGATGGGGGTCGGCGAGAGCTGCCAGGCCCGGTGGCGGTGGCGGCGCTCGTCGACCCGGGCGCCGGCCTCGGCCGCGGCCGACTCGGCGTCGGCCAGCGCGAGCTCGGCGGCGCGCCGGCGGTAGTGGCGCGCCTCGGCGTCGAGCTGTTCGGCTCGGGTGGCCTCCCGCCGTACCGAATCCTGGGCTTCTTCGGCGGCCTCGGCGTCGGACTCCGCGGCCGCCAGGGCGAGTTGGACGGCGGCCGTGAGCGACGCGGCGAGCGTGGTGGCGTCGTCGCGGGCGGCCCCGGCGGCGGCCTCGGCGGCGGCCAGCGCGGCGCGGGCCTGGTCCAGGTCGGCGAGCAGGGCCACGGCCTCGTCGCAGAACGCGATCTCGGCGCGCAGCCGCGGCTGGCGGGCGAGGCGGTCGCGGGTGGTGCGCAGGATGCCGGCGACCTTGCCGGCCGAGGTCGGCTCGGTGACGAGGGCGAGCAGGTACTGCACGAAGTCGTCCGCCGTCTTGAACTTGAAGTGGTGCTCGATGCCGCCCTCGGTGGCGTTGATCTTGAGGATGGCGGTGAACAGCCCCGGGTCGAGGCCGCGGTCCTGCAGCGCCTGGGTCCAGCGCTCCTGCTTGGTGGTGACGACCGGCTCGGTCTCGTGCGGGAGCCCCTCGACCGCCCGCACGAAGTCCTTGAGATCGGCGCCGAACGGCAGCTGGGTGTCGACCGAAGGGGTGAACGCGTACCAGGCCTGGCGCAGGCGTTCGTGGGCGGCGTTGGGGTCAGCCGGCTGCGCCTTGTCGGCCCACTCGTACACGCCGCCGGTGACCAGCAACTGCCCGGCGGGGTCGATCCACTCGACGACGACGTGCGCGGTGTCGGCGCCGAGGATGCAGTCCTCCAGGTGCCGGCCGGTGGTGGCGGTGGCCAGGAAGTCGCGCCGGTCGGGGCGGATGAGCGCGCACAGCAGCGCGATGAGGGTGGACTTGCCGCCGCCGTTGCGCATCCACAGGATCGTGTCGAGCGGGGCGCCGTCGCGCCCGGTCAGGTCGATCCGGACGTCGCGGAAGCGGGCCGCGGCCGAGCCGATCCGGTCCAGGTAGATGCTGCGGATGCGCCACAGCCGCGCGGGGGCCGCCATCAGCGCTGCCCCGCCCGGACGGCCTTCATCGCCTCGAGCGCCTCGCCGCCGGCCACGTCGGCGACCAGCAGCCGGAAGCGGTCGGTGAGCTGGAAGGTGCTGGGGCCGAGCTGCGGCATCTGCCGGGCGGCGCCGCGCTCGACCAGCCAGCCGAGGACCTCGGCGACGGCGAACTGGGTGCAGCCCTTGGCCGGGCCGGGCTGGCGGTCCTTGGGCCGGAACGCGGCGGTGCGCCGGTAGAGCTCGGCGGCCGTGCGGGCCTGCCCGTCGCCGCTCTCGGGGTCGCCGGGCACGGCGAGGACCCGCTCGATCGTGTCGCGGACGAACTTGTCCAGCGCGGCGACCTCGAGGGTCTTCACCTCGCTGCTGTCGAGGTCGGCCTCCTGCGGGAAGGCGTACGCGGCGATGCCGAGCACGATCAGGCCGGCGATGAGCTTCTCGTCGGCGGACATGCCGGTGCTGCGCAGGTCGCCCATGCGCACCGCGAAGACGCTGCCGGGCTGGGTGCTCAGCACGAGCCCGGTCCGCGGCGGCGCGCCGAGCACGACCAGCCCGAGCCCACTCGCGACGGTGTCGACCGTGTCGCGGAAGAGGGTTTGGCCGCGGTAGCGCTCCAGCAGCCGCCCGTACGGGTTCGCGTCGGTCGGCCGGGCACCGGCACGCAGGCCCAGGGCGACCAGCTCGGCCGCCGCCCGGACGTCCTCGATCGGCACTGTCACGCTTCGTCTTCCTCCTCGCCGTACTTCACCAGCAGCTCGTCGCCCCAGACCATCGCGTTTTCGAACGTCCCGCCGGTGCGCTCGGCGACGAGGGCGGTCACATCGGCGGAGCGCTGTTCTTCGGGGTCGGCGACGTCGGGCGCATAGGCCCACAGCGCGGACAGCATCACCAATTCCGCCGTTTCGCCGTCGTCAATGTCCTTGAGCAGGTCGGAAAGGGCGACGGGCCGTTCCTCGGCGCGCCGCAGAATGCGGGTCGCGGCCGCCACGACGTGTGCCGGATAGGACTGCGGGTCCACGCCCTCGGTCTCGCCGGGCTCCTCGGCGTCCAGGTCGGTGTTCCCTTCGGCCTTCGGGGGCGCCAGCAGTACGTCGACCAGGCTGTCCAGCTGCAGCAGCCGCGGGATCCGCAGGCCGAGCACCCGGTCCCCGAACGTCTCGGCGACCGTCGCGGCCTGCTCCGCGGGCAGCCGGAGGACGGGCTGCAGCAGCTCCTGTTCGACGTTGAGGAGCCGCAGGTGTACGCGCCGGGCGAACACCTGCTGCAGCTGCGCCTGGATGAAGATCGTCCGTGCGCCGCTCACCCGGTCGGCGAGGTCGAGGTGGACCTGCCGGATGCGCCGCAGCGTGTCGACGAGGTCGCCGGAGGCCCGGCGCACGGCGGGGTCGGTCTCGGCGTCGATGCCGGCCGCGACGTGGTCGAGGACCTCGGCGTCGGCGGCGATGCGGGCCTCGACGTGCTCGCGGGCGCGGGCCAGGCGCTGCGGCACGTCGGTCACCCAGTCGACCGAGCGCACGTCGCGCTTCGTGGCGTCGAGGACGTCGGCCAGCGACGCCGACATGGCCACCGAGGCCCGCTCGGCCTGCACGGCGGTGCGCCCCGCGGCCTCGAACCGCCGGTCGCGCAGCTGCCGCTGGAGCACCACCGAGAAGGCGGCCTCGGCGTCGTCGACGTCGAGGTCCAGGCCGCTGAGGTACAGCATCACGGCCTGCGGCGAGGCCAGCACCACCGCCCCGTCGGCGCCGTCCTGCAGCTGGAGCAGCTTGAACGCGTACTCCTCGCGGTTGTCGTAGGTGTAGACGAAGGCCCGCTGCTGGTCGGCGTCGTTGAGCAGCCCCTTGACCACCCACCGGGCGGCGTCCTCGTGCTCGGCCGGGTCGGCGCCGGGCGCCCGCATCCGCCCCGCGAGCTCGGCGGTCGACTCGATCAGCTCGGCCAGGGTGAGCGAGCGGGCGAACCCGAGCGAGGCGACGGCGAGGTCGATCGCCGCGAGCGCGAGCTGGCGCAGGTCGTACGCCTCGTGGATGTTGGCGTGCGGGGCGTTGCGCACCAGCCGGGCCACCGGGTCGGTGAGGATAAGCGCCCGCCACCTGGTCCGCACGTCCGTCACCCGATCACCCCCGGCCACCTACCGTACGCATCACCCGTTCGTGGCGCCGGATGGGGCCCGCCTAGCCTCGCCACTCCCGGGCGGTGACCGCGTACTGCACCTCGGGCTCGCCCTCGCCCGGATACTCGAACGTGGCGACGTGGCGCAGCCCGCACTTCGCCATCACCCGGTGGGAGCCCGCGTTGATCGCCATCGTCTCGGCGTACACCCGCTCGACGCCCAGCGCCTCGAACCCGCGCACGACGAGCGCCCGGCACGCCTCGGTCGCGAAGCCCTTGCCCCACGCCTCCCGCCGCAGCCGGTAGCCGACCTCGATGCCGGACCGGTCAACGGGCGCGGGCGGGTCGATGTCGCGGTGCGGCCGGAAGAACACCCAGCCGAGGAACGCCTCGGCGCCCCTCTCCTGCACCGCCCAGTAGCCGAGGTCGTCGCCGTGCTCGTAATAGGCGAGGATGCGCGGCAGCCCCTGGTCCCGCCAGGTCTGCAGGGGCGTGGGCGGGCCGAGGTACCGCATCACCTCGGGATCGGCATCGAGCGCCACGAGGTTGTCGAGGTCGCCCGCGGTGATGCGCCGCAGCGCGAGTCGCTCGGTCTGCAGGTGCACGGACATGCCCCCATCATCCGATCAGCCGGAGCGTGACCACAGGTGGGTCGTGAATACCCGGAGCGACGTCGTCATTTCGGCCAGTGATGCCGATTCACATTTTGCAGTAGCGTGTGGGCCCTTCTACGAGGCGTGGAGGTCAGGTGGCGCAGCGGCGGGGCATCATCGCCCAGATTCAGCGGGCGCACGCACAGCAGGCACGCGAACAGCAACGCGCGCAGGCGGCGTACGTGCGGCGGCAGCAGGCGATGCGCTGGGCGGCCGAGGAGGCCGCGAAGGCCGCGCAGCGGGCGACCTTCGCAACCGAGCGCAAGCGCCTGTACCTGGAGGCCCGGGCGGCCGAGGTCGCCGCCGACAACGCCGATCTGCAGGCGCAGCTCGGGGAGCTCGAGAACCTTTTGCAGGCGACCCTGACCGTGGACGACCACGTGGACTTCGCGCTTCTGAAGAAGCCGTTTCATTTCCCGCCGTTCGACCCGGGCCCGGACGGGGTGCCGGGGCCGGGGCCCGACTGGCGGCAGTTTGAACCGGCGGCGCCGACCGGGCTGGGCAAGGTGTTCGGCGGCAAGGCGAAGTACGAGCAGCAGCTGGCGGAGGCCCGTTCGCGCTTCCAGCTGGCACAGAGCCAGCACGCCGCCACCGAGACCGAGCGGCAGCGCCGGGTGGCCGCAGCCCACGCGGCGTATCAGCAGCGGCGCCAGCAGGAAGAGGCGCGGATCGCGGCCGACAATGCCGAGGTGGACCAATTCGCGGCCGCCTTTCAAGCCGGCGAGCCGCAAGCGGTCGTCGACTACTTCGGCATCGTGCTGGCCAACTCCGTGTATCCGGACGACTTCCCGCAGACCTACCGGCTGGCCTATGTTCCCGAGTCCCGGCAGCTCGTGGTGGAGTACGAGCTGCCGCCGCTCGAGGTCGTCCCGGCGGTGAAGGAGTACAAGTACGTCAAGACCCGCCACGAGGTGACGTCGTCCGCCCGACCGGCCAAGGAGATCAAGGAGCGGTACGCCTCGGTCGTCACCCAGGTGACGCTGCGGACGCTGCACGAGCTGTTCGAGGCGGACCGCACCGCGCTCGCGGAGACGGTGACGTTCAACGGCGTCGTCGACACGACCGATCCCCGCACCGGCCAGAGCATCCGGCCCTGCCTAGTCACGGTGCGCACGACCCGCGAGCAGTTCATGGCGCTCAACCTCGCCAAGGTCGACCCGGCGGCGTGCCTGCAACACCTGAGCGCGTCGGTGTCGAAGCGGCCCGAGGCGCTCGCCCCGGTGCGGCCGGTGCTGGAGTTCGACATGGTCGACAAGCGCTTCATCGACGAGGTCGACGTGCTGGCCGACCTCGACGACCGGCCGAACCTGCTGAAGCTCACCCCGGGCGAGTTTGAGTCACTGATCCAGAACCTGTTCACCAAGATGGGGCTGGACACCAAGCAGACCCAGGCCTCCCGCGACGGCGGCGTCGACTGCGTGGCCTTCGACCACCGTCCGATCTTCGGCGGCAAGGTGGTCATCCAGGCCAAGCGGTACCGCCACACCGTCGACGTGTCCGCGGTGCGGGACCTCTACGGCACGCTGCAGAACGAGGGCGCCTCGAAGGGCATCCTGGTCACCACCAGCGGCTACGGCCCCGCGTCCCACGAGTTCGCCGCGGGCAAGCCGATCGAGCTCCTCGACGGCCCGAACCTGCTGTACCTGCTGGCCAAGCACGCCGACCTCAAGGCGCGAATCGACCCGGCCGAACTCGACTGACGGCACGGGCCGCGCGATACGTTGGGCCGATGGAGACGCTGGACCGGGTGGGCGAGGAGTACTTCCGGGGGCACTACGCGGCCGATCCGTTCGCGGCCGGGGTGTTCGGGGTGCCAGGGCACGAGGCCGAGGTGCCCGATCCGAGCCGGGCGGCCGCCGATCGGCACCGCGCCGAGCTTGCCCGCCTCGCCGGGGAGTTGGACCGCATCGACCCCGCCGGGCTCGTCGGCGAGGACCGGATCAGCCACGCGATCCTGCGGCGGCTGCTACGGGACGGGCAGCGGGTGCTCGCCGACGGGGTCGTGGAGGTCGGGGTCACGGCCGGGGGCAGCGGGCCGCTCGCGCTGGTCGTGTCGACCGTGCCGGCGGGGACCGGGACCGACGGGGAGTACGTGGCGCGGCTGGAGAAGCTGCCGGGGTTCTTCGACGCCTACGTCGAGCGGTACCTGCAGGCCGCGGCCGACGGGCGGTTCCCGGCCGCGATCGGGGTCCGGCAGGCCATCGCGCAGGCCGACGCCTACCTCGCCGCGCCGCTCGAGCGGGACCCGCTGCTGCGGCGGCTCGCGACGGACGTGGTGGCTGACGCGGTACGGCCGGCAGTCGTGCGGTTCCGCGATGCCCTCGAGGAGCGTCTGCTACCCGTCGCGCGGGACGACGAGCAGGCGGGGCTGTGCCACGTGCCGGGCGGGGCGGAGGGCTACCTCGGGGTGGTGCGGGCGTACACCACGACCGAGCTCGGCCCCGAGGAGATCCACCGGACCGGCCTGGCGCTGGTGGCGCTGCTGCGCGAGGAGTTCGCCGAGCGGGGCGGGCGCGCACTGGGCACCACGGACGTCGACGAGGTCCTCGTCCGGCTCCGCGAAGATCGAACCCTCCGCTTCGGTACCGCGGAAGAGATCGTCGGCACCGTGACGCGCGCGCTGCGCGAGGCCGAGGCGGCGCTGCCGGACTGGTTCGCGCACTACGACATCGCGCCGTGCGTCGTGCGCGAGATGGACCCGGCCGAGGCCGAGCACTCGGTGCTGGGCTACTACATGCCGCCGGCGGCCGCCCGCCCCGGCGCCCACGTGGTCAACACGCACCGGCCGGACCTGCGGGCCCGCTTCGAGTACGAGGCCCTCGCCTTCCACGAGAGCATCCCCGGCCACCACCTGCAGATCGCGCTGGCCCAGTCGCGCACCGACCTGCCCGCCTTCCGCCGCTTCGCCTACTTCGACGCCCACGGCGAGGGCTGGGGCCTGTACAGCGAGCGCCTCGCCGACGAGATGGGCCTCTACACCGGCGAGCTGAGCCGCCTGGGCATGGTCTCGTTCGACGCCTGGCGCGCGTGCCGCCTGGTGGTGGACACGGGGATGCACCACTTCGGCTGGTCACGCTCGCGCGCCATCGACTACATGCGCGCCAACACCGCCCTGTCGCAGACGAACATCGAAAACGAGGTCGACCGGTACATCGCCATGCCCGGCCAGGCCTTGGCGTACATGATCGGCCGCCTGAAAATCCAGGAGCTGCGGGAGCGCTCGCGCGCCACCCTCGACATCCGCGCGTTCCACGACAAGGTCCTGGCTCACGGCCCGCTCCCCCTCGACGTCCTGGCCGACCTCATCACCGGTTCCTGACCCGCCGGCCTGCACACCGTCGGCGTCAGCAATCACCCGAAGGGTCACGGAGCCGTCCGGCGGACCGCCCGCTGGCTGCATCTCCGGCCCGATCGCGATCTGTAACGCCGGCCCCCTCACGGCCACGGCATGGGCGGGTGGCGAAGTTGTAGTGCTCTTCGAACGCGGCCAGGCGGGCGGTTTCGAAGTGCCCGAACGCGGGCGACCCGACAGCGATGACGATCGCGGCGGTCAGGTACTTGGCGCCCATCTCAGTTGGCTATGACGGAGGTCGGTGACTCCGCCAGGGCGCACCTAGCCTCACCTGTGCCGGGCGGTTCCGCACCTCATCACTCTCGGTAGTCGGGTCTAACGCTGGTGCCGCACGCGCGGCCGTTGTCCGCGGCAGATCAGTGCGTGGTGAGTAGGCTTTCGAGCGTATGTAGGCCGGGTCCTTGGAGGTCGGCAACGGCGGCGGGCCGTCCGGCGGCGGCCATCACCAGGGCCTCGATGGGGCCGCGTACCTCGGGGCCGTGCCCGGTGACCCAATCGGTGTCGGTGGCAGCGAGGGTGAGCCCGTTGAGCCGGCCTGCCGGGGCGAGCGCGGGGACGACTGCGGGCGAGACGAGGTAGTCCAACAGGGTACGCCAGTGCTCTATGGGTACATCGACGGTCAGGCCCAGTGGTCTGGCTATGTCGCGCAGGTGGAGGCAGGTCTCGGCGAACGGTCCCATCGGGCCGACTCGCGGCGGGCTCACCTTGTCGGTGGCGTGTTCGCGGAGAAGGGTGATGAGCTGCGTCGGGGGTGTCCGGGCGAGTCGTCTGGTGAAATGGTCGACGGTCTTGTTGGTGTCGCCCCGGTAGCGCATCGCGGTGAAGAAGAACCGCGGAAAGCTGACGATCATGGGTTGGGCGAGGTGCGCCGCCATGTGGCGCACGGTCCATCCGGAACACAGTGTGGGCGCGTTCCAATCGGCATCGTCCAGCGATTCGAAAACATCCACGATCATCAGCCGGTTGCGGCTGGTCCAGGTGTAGATCTGCTGGTCATTGATCATGATCATCTTCTCTGTGATCGTGGAGCTGAAGTGCTCGCCGGCGTACGTCACGGTTCAGCGCCTGCAGTACCTTGACGGCCGCGGCGATCTCCTGGGTGGTGCAGTCCTGTGCCATCTGCGACAGGTGCCGCCGCTCGTCGTCGCCGACTCGGCCGATCATCTCGGAGCCGACGTCGGTGAGTGCGATGAGGACCGAACGCCGGTGCTCGGGGTTGGCGCGGCTCTCGACATGGTTTCGCTCGATCAGATCGTTGACGTGACGCTGCACGCCCTGTCGAGCAAGGTCCAAGCGTTCGCCGATGGCAGGGACCGTGGCAGGGCCATGCTCGGCGAGCACTTCGAGGACTGCACGCATTCCGACGGTCAGGCCCAGTGGCTTCAGCGATGCCTCGACCACCCGGGCGGAGTTGAGCACGAGTGGCCGGACTTGCTGAATAACCTCGTAGAGACGGGAGCCCCGATCTCGCAACATGACAACAATGATGTCATATAAAGGTCTCGCGATCTACCTCGCCAGCCGCGACGGCTACGAAGACTCGTTCCTACCCAACGGGCTACCTGCCGGCAGCCCCGAAGACGCCCTCGACTGCGCCTGCGACCTCTACCTCAACGACCCCACCGCCTGGCTCCAACCCCCGACGAATGAACGCCGAGGACCACTTAGGCGAGGGCGCGGGCGATTGCGGCGGCGGCGGTGATCACCTCGGCGGGGACGGTCACCGGGTCGAGGTCGGTCAGGGCGACCACGCCCACGCTGGCCTCCAGGCCTTCCACGCCCGCGACGGCGGCGGCCACGCCGTGGGCGCCTTGTTGCAGTTCGCCGGTCGTCGTCACGGCCGAGTGATCGCCCCGGCGGCCGGCGAGGATGGCCTTGCCCGCGGCGCCGGACTCCAGCGGGTGACGGGAGCCGGTCCGGTACGCCACGTGAAACTGCGTCCACGAAGGCTCCACGACCGCCAGCGCGTAGGCCTCTCCCCCGTCGGCGATGGTCAGGTGCGCGGTGGCGCCCACGGACTCGGCGAGGCGGCGCAGGGCGGGCAGGGCCGCGTCGGCGACCAGCGGCTGGGCCCGGCGGGCCAGGTGCAGCACGCCGGCGCCCAGGCGGAGGCGGCCCGAGCGGTCGCGGCGGATCATGCCGTGCTCGGCGAGGGTGGCGGCCAGGCGGTAGACGACGGCGCGGCCGACGCCCAGGTGGACGGCGGCCTCGGTCATGGTGAGGCCGGCCGGCGTGTCGGCGACCAGGTGGAGCAGCCGCAGCCCGCGGTCCAGGGTCTGCGCCGTCTCGGTTGCCACCGCCCAAGGCTATGTGACCCGCCGAAGGGGCACACCATACGCAGGCGCCCCGGCGGCTACTCTTGCACTCGTGACCCTACGCCTGTATGACACCGCCACCCGATCGGTCCGGGACTTCGTCCCGATGACGCCCGGGCAGGTCGGCATCTACCTGTGTGGGCTCACGGTGCAGGCCGGCCCGCACATCGGCCACCTTCGCTCCGGCGTCAACTATGACGTGCTGCGCCGGTGGCTGCTGAAGTCCGGGTTCGCGGTGCGGTTCATCCGCAACATCACCGACATCGACGACAAGGTGCTGCAGAAGGCCGCCGAGGCCGGCCAGCCGTTCTGGTCGATCGCCTACGCCAACGAGCAGCTGCTCGCGGCGACGTACCAGCGGCTCGGCGTGCTGCCGCCCACCTACGAGCCGCGCGCGACCGGGCACGTCCCGGAGATGCACGAGCTGATCAAGAAGCTCATCGACGACGGGCATGCGTACCCGGCCATGGACGGCAGCGGCGACGTGTACTTCGACGTGCGCTCCTACCCGGAGTACGGCGCGCTGTCCGGGCAGCGGCCCGACGCGATGGCGCCGGCCGCCGACGGGCCCGAGCGGGCCAAGCGCGACCCGCTCGACTTCGCGCTGTGGAAGGGCGTCAAGGCCGACGAGCCCGCCGATGCCTACTGGCCCTCGCCCTGGGGGCCCGGCCGGCCCGGCTGGCACATCGAGTGCTCCGCCATGTGCTGGCGTTACCTCGGCACCGAGTTCGACATCCACGGCGGCGGGCTCGACCTGCAGTTCCCGCACCACGAGAACGAGATCGCGCAGTCCCGCGCGGCCGGACACGGCTTCGCCCGCTACTGGGTGCACCACGCCCTGCTGAACCTGGGCGGGGCCAAGATGGCCAAGTCGATCGGCAACGTGGTGTCCCTCGAGTCGCTGGAGCACTCGGGGGTACGGCCCGTGGAGGCGCGCTACTACCTCCTCGCCCCGCACTACCGCTCGGTGATCGACTTCACGCCGGAGGCGCTCAGCGACTCGGCCGTCGCCTACCGCCGGCTGGAGAACTTCGTGCTCCGCGCCGCGGAGCTGGTCGGCGATGGCGAGCTTGGTGACGTACCGGCGGAGTTCGCGGAAGCGATGGACGACGACCTGAACACCTCGCGCGCCGTCGCGGTGCTGCACCACGCGGTGCGGGATGCCAATGCGGCCCTGACCAGCGCCGACGCCGCGGCCGTGCGGAGCGCGCTGGCGCAGGTGCGGGCCATGCTCGACGTGCTCGGGGTCGACCCGCTGCACCCGCAGTGGCGCCAGTCGAAGGCCGGCGACCTGACGAAGGTCGTAGACTCGCTGGTCGCGCTCGCCCTCGAACAGCGGGCGGCGGCGCGCGCACGCAAGGACTGGGCCGCCGCCGACGCGGTGCGCAACCAGCTCAACCAGGCCGGCGTCGTGGTGGAGGACACCGCGGCCGGCGCCCGATGGACCTTGGAGCATTAGTCGTGCCTGGAAATTCCGAACGCCGCGGTAAGCGGGTCGCCTCGAAGAAGGGCGCGACGAAGGGCTCCGGCGGCAAGAACCGCCAGTCGCTGGCCGGGCGGGGCCGCACCCTGCCCGCCGACGAACGCCCCTGGCACAAGGGGTACTCCGGCGACGAGCCCCTGCCCGAGCGCACCGCCTGGAAGCAGGACAAGGAGCGGCGGGCCGCGGCCGCCCAGGGCCGCGCCCCGAAGATCGGCCAGCCCGGGACGAAGCGGACCGCCGGCAAGGGGCCGTTCGGTACAGCGGCGAAGAAGGGGACTCCGCAGAAGACGCGGGTCTCGCCGGGGCGCAAGGCCGCGCAGCCCAAGGACGGGCCGGAGCTGCTCGTCGGGCGCAACCCGGTGGTGGAGGCCCTGCGCACGCACGTGCCGGCCACCGCGCTCTACGTCGCCCTCGGCATCGACATGGACGAGCGGGTCAAGGAGGCCGTGCGCACCGCCGCCGAGCGGGGCGTGGCGATCCTCGAGGTGACCCGCAACGAACTCGATCGCATGACCGGGGGTGTACTACACCAGGGCCTCGGCCTCCAGGTGCCCCCGTTCGCCTACGAGCCGTTCGCGGACCTGCTGGCCGCGGCGCTGGAGAGCCCGCAGCCCCTGCTCATCGCCCTCGACGGCATCACCGACCCGCGCAACCTCGGCGCGATCATCCGCTCCGCGGCCGCGTTCGGCGCCCACGGCGTCTTCCTCACCGAGCGCCGCTCGGCCGCCATCACCGCGACCGCGTGGCGCACGAGCGCCGGCGCCGCGGCCCGGGTCAAGGTGGCCCAGGTGACCAACCTGACCCGCTCGATCAAGCAGTGTCAGGAAGAAGGCTTCGTCGTCGCCGGCCTCGACGCGGACGGGGAGGCCTCGCTGTACGCGCTGGAGGCCGCCGTCGGCCCGCTCGTCGTGGTCGTCGGATCGGAGGGTCGCGGCCTGTCCCGGCTCGTCGGCCAGACCTGTGACCTACGCGTGGCCATCCCGATGGTGTCCGATGTGGAGTCCCTGAACGCCTCTGTCGCCGCCGCCGTGACCCTCGCCGAGGTAGCACGTCGTCGCGCTCTGTAGATCTTGAGGACCGCCCCTAATATGGGCCGGTGACTCAGCCTCAGCAGGGCTTCGCCATCGGGGTCGACCTCGGCACGTCCAATACCGTCGCGGTGGTTCGCCACCCCGACGGTCGGACGCGTCCGCTCCTGGTCGACGGGGCGCCGATCATGCCGTCCGGCGTGTACGTCGACGAGCATGGTCGGCTGCACGTCGGCCGGGACGCGTACCGGATGGCCGGGCTCGATCCGTCGCGCTTCGAGCCCAACCCGAAGCGGCGCATCGACGAGCCCACGGTCCTGCTCGGCGACCGGGAGATGGCGACCGTCGACCTGCTCGCGGCGATCCTGGCCGCGGTCGCGCGGGCCGCCGTCGAGGCGGTCGGGTTCCTGCCCACCGCGGTGCTCACCTACCCCGCGGCCTGGGGCGCCCGCCGCCGTGACGTGCTCGCCGAGGCGGCCCGCCGGGCCGGCTGGCCGCCGGTCAGGCTCGTGCCCGAGCCGGTCGCCGCCGCGCGGTACTTCGCCGACGTCCTGCGCCGCCCGGTGCCCGTCGGCGCGGCGCTCGCGGTCTTCGACTTCGGCGGCGGCACGCTGGACATCGCCGTCGTGCGCAACGACAACGGCCGCTTCTCCGTGGCCGGCTCCGGCGGCATCGAGGACCTCGGCGGCCTCGACGTCGACGCCGCGATCATCGAGCACCTCGGCAACGTCATCGCCCAGACCAGCCCGGACGCCTGGGCCCGGCTGCGCAACCCCGCCAACACCACCGAGCGCCGCGACCGCCGGCTCTTCTGGGACGACGTGCGCGGGGCCAAGGAGATGCTGTCGCGCACCACGGTCGCGCCGATCACCGTGCCCGGCCGCGACCAGGCGCTGCACGTGACCCGCGAGGAGCTCGAGCGGGTCACCGAGCCGCTGATCCGCCAGGCCGTGTGGGAGACCGGCAAGGTCATCCAGGCCGCGGGCCTGCGCGCCGACCAGCTGGCCGGCCTCTTCCTGGTCGGCGGCTCGTCGCGGCTGCCGCTGGCCGCCCGGCTCCTGCACGCGGACCTGGGAATCGCGCCGACGGTACTGGAACAGCCCGAGCTGCCGGTCGCCGAAGGCGCGCTCGCCGAGATCGTCCCCGTCGCGGCTGGTTATCGGACCGAGAGCATTCCTGCCGCCCCTCCCACGGCGCCGTTTTCAGCCGCGCCGGTTTCTCCGGTCTCTGGAGGCTTCGGCGGTACTCCGGTTTCGCCCGGTTTCGGGGGAGCTCCGACGTCGGCCGGTTTTGGTGGGGGTCCGAATTCGGCTGGCTTCGGGGGAGCTCCGGCTTCGGCTGGTTTTGGTGGCGGTCCGGTTTCTTCGCCTCCGGGGTATCCGATGACCGCGGCGCAGGCGGTTCCGCCGGGGCAGATCAGCTCGCCACCGGTTTCCGCCGCGCCGCTTCCGTCTCCGGTACCGTCGCGACCCCGCCGGACCGGCCTGCTCGTCGGCGCCGTGGCGGCCCTCTCCGTGCTCGCGCTGGTCGGGGCGGGCACGTATTGGTTCTTCTTCCGCGACCGCATCAACTCCGTCGACTTCAAGACCGTGGCGAGCGCGGGCGAACTGGCCCTCAGCGCCGATGCCAACGCGATCAGCTACCCGGTCACCGCCACGCTCGGCTCGCGCACCTATGTCGGCTGGGTCGCGGACAAGAAGTTCCACGTCGCCGCGTACGAGCTCGACGACAAGAAGAAGGTCTGGCAGCGCGACATCGACACCGACACCACCCGCTGGCAGCTCTATCCGAATCCGGGCGGACTGGTGCTCATCGGCGCGGGCGGGACCAAGGGCACGCTGCGGCTGCTGAACACCGCCAAGGGCGAGGAGCGCGTGCAGCAGGACTTCAACTCCGACGACCGCGTCCTGTTCCTCGACTCGGTCTGGGTGGTCCACTCGAACTCCGCCAAGAAGACCAACGCGTACGCGTGGGACGGCAAGCCGAAGTGGTCGCTGGACGACGACAAGAAGGGCACCGTCATCCGCGGCCCGGTCAACGCGACGGACACCCGCGGCCCGGCCGACTTCGGCGGCGGCCCGACCGATCGCGACACGAAGTCCCGCACGACCTACGTCTCGATGGACGGCGGCAAAATCAACCTGCGCGACGCGTCGGCCGGCGGCCAGATCCTGCGCAGCTGGAACGACAGCGGCGACAGTTACTCCGAGTACGCGATGGCTGACGACATGCTCATCGTCTACGGCACCAGCACGAAGTACACGGTGAAGGTCTACGACCTGACCAAGCAGAGCGAGCCCGACCAGCTGTACGCGGGCGACGACAAGCACCGCATCGCCTCGGTCTCCCCCTGCGGCGCGGGCCGCTTCTGCGTGCTCGACTCGTCCGCCTCGGACGGCTCGGACACCACGCTGCACATGCTGTCGGTCTCCGACAAGAAGCAGCTGTGGCAGCGCGAGGCCAAGGCCACCGACCTGCTCGTCCCCGTCGGCAAGCAGATCCTGGCCACCTCCGCCAACGGCAGCTCGAGCCGGCTGTACGGCGAGGACGGCACCCAGCTGCTGAAGCAGGAGGACCAGGGGGCGCTCGGCGTGCGGGTGACCAACGGCAGCCTGCTGTTCTTCGCCAAGGCCCCGTCGCCGTACGCCGCCGACGCGGCGCTGGTCGGGGTGACGGCGTCGAGCGGGGACCGGGTCGCGCTCGGCACGCTGCCCAAGGTCGTCGGCACCAGCTGCTCTTGGAACGCCTCGAAGATCGCCTGCGTGGCAGGGTCGAAGCTGCAGGTCTGGACCTTCGCCTAGCCCGTCTTGAGCGCTTTGAACGAAATGTCGGGCGCTGGCGCGCCACGACATTTCCGGATTTATACCCCGACGGGGGTTTTACCGGGGCCTTCTATGCGAAAAGGGGCGGCGCTCCAGGCGCCGCCCCTTCGTTGCTGCTTGCTGCTTTAGATGCGCTGGCCCGTCGCGGCGTTGAACGCGTGGTGCGTGTTGGCGTGCGGACGGACGTACACGATCTCGGTCAGCCGCGGCGTGCGGCGCGGGTCGGCCCGGACGACGAACCGCTCGTCCTGCCCGTCCAGCGCGACGATCCCGTGGACGTACGCGTCGGAACCAAGCTCCTCGACGAGGTCGACCGTGATCGGGATGCCGCCGTCGTTCGCCCCGACGAGGTCGGTGTCCTCGGGCCGGAACCCGACGGTGACCCGCCCGTTGGCCCCGTCCGTCTGCGCCGCCGCGATCTGCTCGCGGGTCAGCGGCAGGATGACGTCGCCGAAGCGGCCGCCCTGGTCGGTCAGCGGCACGGTCTTGATGTTCATCGCCGGCGAGCCCATGAACCCGGCCACGAAGACGTTGGCCGGCCGGTCGTACAGCGCGCGGGGGCTGTCGACCTGCTGCAGCACGCCGTCGAGCAGGACCGCCACGCGGTGGCCCATGGTCATGGCCTCGACCTGGTCGTGCGTGACGTACACGGTGGTGATGCCGAGCTTGGCCTGCAGCGTCGCGATCTGCGAACGGGTCTGGACACGCAGCTTGGCGTCGAGGTTCGACAGCGGCTCGTCCATGAGGAAGACCTGCGGCTCACGCACGATCGCGCGGCCCATCGCGACACGCTGCCGCTGACCGCCGGACAGCGCCTTCGGCTTACGCCCGAGGTAGTCCTCGAGCTGCAGCATCGCGGCCGCTTCCTTCACCCGACGGTCGATCTCGTGCTTCGGCGTCTTACGCAGCTTCAGGGCGAACGCCATGTTCTCGTACACCGTCATGTGCGGGTACAGCGCGTAGTTCTGGAACACCATCGCGATGTCGCGCGCCTTGGGCGGCAGATGCGTGACGTTGCGGTCGTTGATCAGAATGTCACCGGCGTCGACATCCTCGAGCCCGGCGAGCATGCGCAGCGAGGTCGACTTGCCACAACCGGAGGGCCCGACGAGCACCAGGAACTCGCCGTCCCCGATCTCGAGCTCGAGCTCGTCCACCGCGGGCCGCGGGGTGCCCGGGTAGATGCGCGACGCTTTCGCGTACGTGACCGTAGCCATAGGGGTAGCCACCTTCCACCGGCAGGAACGTGCCGGACGATCCGAGTAGAAGTACCTCCGGCCTGCGGCGGTGCAGGACGCGAAGTACCGCAACAGTAGGCGGTACAACGCCCCGTGCCAAGGTCACAGCCCGAATTGGCGGTGTTTTGCTACGCTTCGTCCCCGGGAGTATCGGGAGGACAGCTCTTCCCCACCTAGGTACCATCGTGAGACCAGCCGACGTGGCGCAACTGGCAGCGCACCCGACTTGTAATCGGAAGGTTGGGGGTTCAAGTCCCCCCGTCGGCTCTCACTGCACTTGCTCGTTCATGCTGGTCAAACGCTTGCGCCCATTCCTCCTTCTCGATGGGTCGAATGCGATGATCTTGGCATCTGGGCCTCTGGTAGCAAGATCGGTAGCGAAACCCTCGAAAACTCCATCGGCCACTGTCTCTATTTCCTGAACAGCTGCAGTTGTGGCCGCAACCCGTGGCGCTGGGGCCGGCGGCGTTTGCTCGGCCGGTTCTTCCGGGCCATACAGAAAGTCACCAACGCGTTTGGATGCCTCTACCCGCAGCTCGTCGATGACGTGCTGGTACCGCTGGACCATGCGCCGGTCCGACCAGCCCATGACGGCCATGACTGTCTGCTCGTCGATGCCCAGGAGCAGCAGGATCGTCGCTGCGGTGTGCCGGCCGTCGTGGACGCGGGCGTCCCGTACTCCGGCCTCCCGGCAGATGGCCTTCCAGTCCAGCCAGTCGCTTTTGGCGTCGTAGGGCCGGCCGTCGGGTTGGCACCAGACCAGGCCGAATTCCTTCCAGGTGTCCCCGGCGTCGAGGCGCTCCTGGTCCTGGACCTGTTTGTGGGCGTTGAGCAGGTCGAGCATCCGCGGGTCCAGCGCGATGCGGCGTTTCCCGGCGTTGCTCTTCGGGTCGGTGAAGACGACGCCTCCACCGGTGCGTTGCGGGCACCGGTGCCCGTGTTTGGTGCAGCCCGGCTCGCAGACTTCGGTACACGACTCCTTCCGTTTGTGGCGGGGGCAGCCCTCGCTGACCTTGCGCCGGGGGCAGCGGTCGACCCGATGCTTCGTGCATTCGCTGGGAGGCTTGCCGCACCCGTGCTGCCACCGGGTCGGGCAGGGTGTGGTCCGGCAGAAGTGCTCGGCGCACGCGACCGGATCGTCGCAGCCGTGCTCCCAGAGACGGCTTCCGGCCTGCCGCCGCACCACCAGCCAGCCGCCGAGGTCGAGACCGGTCGGTTTGTCGCGGGTGGACGTCGACGCCCTCATCCACGGCAGGCCGAGCGCTTCGCCCTGCCGCAGGCCCAACGGCATCCCGATCGTCCACCGGGTGCCGTTGCGCCGGTGCTCGCAGACTTTCAGGATGGCCTTGACCTCGGAGACGAAAAGCGGAGTGACCTCCTCCTCTTCCAATTTCGGCACCCAGGTCATCAACTCAACTGGGCTCCGCGGAATGATCTTCTGCTTCACCGCCCAGTTGCAGGCGGCGCGCAGCGTCCGGAAGACCAGATGCACTCCGCCCGCGTTGAGGCCGGGTCCCTTGTCGCGGGTCTTCTTCTCACCGGTTCCGAGTCCCTGATCATCGGGTTCGGGCTTGCGTCGGATCGACTTGAAGAATGTTTCCAGCGCCTTGGGCTGCTCCAGGAGTTTGTCGAGGCGCCATTCGCCGAGACCCGGGACCAGCCAGTTGTCTACGGCCCAGCCGTAGGAGTTGTGCTTCGTCTTGTAACTCCAGTCGTCCTCGTGGGCGTCGACCCAGTCGTTGAGCAGCTTGCTGAGTTTCGGTGGCATGCCGGACTTGACGAGTCGCCCGGCCGCGACCTCGTCGGCGAGCTTTGCGAGCTTGGCGCGGACCTCGTTGTCGCTCTTGCCGCGTCGGTGCCGGATGTCCGGTGTGCCGTTGGGTTTGGTGCCGACCAGAAGCTGGCCTTGCCAGCCCTCTGTGCCGCACCAGACGGAGACTTCTTCCTGGGCCTTGCCGGTGGTCGGCGCAGCCTTGCGAGGGCGTCCCACGATCGCCGCCCTAACCGCGTGAGACCCGGCGGCTTGAAACCACCGTTCCCAGGGTCGGCTGGCCGCATCCGCGATGTGCCTGCAGGCGGGTTGCGCTCGCCGAGTCAGCGGCGTCGCACTCCAGGCGTATCGCCTGGAGTGGCTGAGAGGGCCATCTGCCAGGCTTCGAATGCCCCTCGTAGCGCGTGCTCCAGGGCGGCGCGCTGCGACACGGTGAACTGCTCATCAGTGAGCGCGCGACCGAGTTGCCGGATGACCTCGGGATACGGGGGTTCTTCCGGCGGCAGGCCGAAGTCTTCCCTGGTTCCGAAGCCGACTGCGATCGCGGCCTCGCGTGGATTGATCCCCAGCACCTTGCAGATGGCCACGATTTGGGCTGGATTCGGCGACTCGATGAGGCCGCGTTCGTAACGCTTGATGGCCGATTCGCTGACGCCGGACTCCGCGACGACGTGGGCGAGCGTGTAGCCGAGTGCCTGGCGCCGGTCGCGCAGCAGCGAGGCGAGGCGTTCTCCGGCGCGCTCGTCGGCGGACATGGCGCCACCATAGCGGTCTGCTCCGCCGCTGAGGACGCTGGATGTCTGTGGTTCCGATCGGAGACTGCTCTGATCAGAACCGTAAGTGAAAAAGTGCAGCGATGCTCTCTGAACTGCCTTGTTCTGAGGTTCACATCTGAACCCTTGCATACTTGACATCGAAAAGTCTAGTTAGCCAGAACCCTTTATGGCTCAGATCTGAACCCTTAGCGTGCGGTGTCATGACTGACGCTTCGACACTGGCGGGTGGGGACCGGCGTCGCCCGGTCTGGAACGACGAGGTTTTCCGGGAGCGGACCAAGGCGCTTGGTGCACGAAATGATCGTGAGCGGTGCGCTGTGGCGGGGCTGTCGAAGGCCAGCCTGCGTCGGTGGCGCATGGGTTCAGCGCCGTCGCTGGGTGTGCTGGGTGTCGTCGCCGGGCGGCTCGGAGTCGGCATCAGCGACCTGATCCGTGAGGAGGTCGCGTGAGCGGCGGCTCGGCCCTGGAGCCGCTGCTGCTGACAGTCGAGGAGGCTGGCGCAGCCTTGCGTCTCAGCAAGGGAACGGTGAAGAAGCTGATCCGCTCGGGCGAGCTGGACAGCGTCAAAATCGGCGCGAGCCGCCGCATTCCGGCCGACGACCTCGCGGCCTATGTCAAGCAGCTCCAGCGGCGCGCCGCAGACGCGTCGGATCACGAAGATACGGATCTGAGTGCGGCATGAGCCGCGCAGCGCGTCTGCGGCGCGACACCGGTCCCGCTGCACCCAGGCGGCGGGCGTATCGGGGACCGGCCCCGCCCGTCACCATCCTGCCGCCGACGGTGGTTGCCCGTGGGGGGCAGGCAGATGCGACCCGGTGAGCGGCGTCGGCGCGTGGTGCCGCCCGGCGAAGCGACGACGCGTGTCCCGAAGCACCGATTCGAGCCGGACGAAGCTGTGCCGATGGACTTCTGGGACCGGCGCACGTGCGCAGCATGCCGATGCATCGGGTCCGTCGGTGACGCGCGACATTTCGCCGCAGGCGAGGAGCCGCCCCGGTACCCGGAGGTGGCTGAGGAGGTGCGCGCCTTGGAGCGTCGCCGCCTCGGTGAGCACGACGACCCCTGAAACGCCAGGTGGTGGCGGCGGGGTTTGAAGATCTGATGTCGCTCCGGATGGCATACAACTCGGCGCCGTTCCGGCGCTCTGTGCTGCCCGATTACAGGGAGCAGGAGGAGACCGCAGCATGGCGGAGCCAGCTGACGAATCGGTGACCTTGCGTCAATGGACGGACGTCGTCCGCCGTGCCCGCCTCGGGCGGACGGTGAAGGCGGTGGCGTTGACGCTGGCCACGTACGCGGACAATGACGGCACCAGGGTCTATCCGGGCGTCGCCCGGTTGGCTGTCGACTGCGAGCTGACCTACAACGTGGTCCAGGGCGCGCTCGCGGCGTTGCGGGCCGCGGGACTGATCGCGCTGGTTCGCCGCAGCTCGCGGCGTGGCCAGGCCGACGAGTACCGGCTGATCCTGGCAGCTGACGTGCTCGACCGGGTCGAGGTGCTCACGCCAACGCAGGTTGCGGGCGCGGCGTCGACGCTTGCTGAGCGCCGCCGTGGTCGGCACCGCCCAGCTCCGGCCGTTGAGGAAGTGGGCCAGGTGCCGGAAGAGGTTCTCGTCGACCTGCACCCCACGAAGCCGGGCGCAGCGCAGCCCGATGAGCGCAACCTGCACCCCGGCGCGTCGGGCGCAGGGTGCGCCGCGTCCGCGGCGGCTGCACCCCACGGCATAGGGCGCGAAGCGTCGGCTGCACCCCACGGCGACGTGCAGCTGCAACCCACGGCGTTGCCACCCACCCCCCACGGACCGAACCACAACTTCCACCATCCCAACGACGGGGCTGCTGTTCGTACGGACGTTGCGGTGGGTGGCGTCAGCGGGCAGGCAACACCGGCGGACCCGGAAGGCCGCGACCGATGCGAACATGGACTCAACGGCAGCACCGGCATCCGCTGTCCAGCGTGCCGGCGTCACCTCGTAGCGCCGAGCCCACTGATCCACTCGGCGGATGGTCGGCCCCGCTTGCGGCTGGTCCGGTCGGCTTGACCGCCTGGGCTGAGACTGAGGGTGAAACACTCGGAGGTGCGATGTGCCAATTCGTTGTCAGTGGTTTGCCACATGGATGTCGATCGCGATCTGGACTGGCCCCGATGCGATGTTGCACGTCATTGACAGCGATCTTTTTACGTTGTTGTCAGCAGATGTGTCACAGGCATGTCAGTGGATGTGGGTCTGTCGATAGATTGATTGCAGTCGTAGGCCGAACAGGGGAGATGCTGGTGGCAGCGGTTGGCGGTGAGCCGAGGTGCCTGCGTGACGCCGTCATGGGCCGACTGTTGGAGCTGGCAGAGGCAGGTCCGCTGTCGCGCGGCGCCACCCCACTGGACCATGACACACAGTCCGGACGGCGCGCCCGATGAGCGGCCCGGCCGTCCGCTGCCAAGCTGGTCGCTGACATGCCGTTCGCGGCGATCCATCCTGAAGCCGGCCGCATTGACGCGACCCTGCTCGACCTCGGATGCGGGCTGAGCTGGACCATGGTGCACAAGGTCCAGCCCAGGATCGCGCTGCGCTGCCCGGACTGCGGGTACGGCGTACACGCCAAGGTGTCTGCCCGCAAACTGCGCTACTTCGCCCACGACCCCGGCCGCCCGGCCAACTGCGCGTGGCTCAACGAGTCCCTGGAACACCACCTGCTCAAGCTCGAACTAGCCACCCGGGTCCGCGACGCCGGTTGGCACGCCGAGCTGGAGGTCCGTGCCGACGACGGCACCTGGCGCGCTGATGTGCTCGCCTCAGCACACGACGGCGCCCGGCGCATCGCGTGGGAAGCTCAGCTGTCGCCCATCACCGACGAGGAAATCCGCGACCGCACCGAGCGCTACCGGAGCGAAGGCATCGAAGTGTGCTGGGTCAGCCCGGCGGAGACGGTGGTGCCGTGGATGAGCAAGGTCCCGTCGATCAGAGTGCGCGAACCACGCGGCGGGGACTCCTGGGCGGTCGTGGACGGCGTGGCCGGGTTCGACTTCAAGAACGGCGTCTGGATCGTCGTCGAGGACCTCGACCTGACCAGGTTCATCCGGTGGGTGCTGCACGAGCAGACCGCCCCCCATCAGGTACTGCCGCGCTACCGGCGGGTCTGGCTGCCCTCCGAACAGGGCTTCGGCCGTCGCCAGCTGACCTGGACGACACAACGCAGCGTCGGTGAGGAAGCCCGACACGATGCCATGCGTCAACGCCAAGAAGCATGGAGACGCGAGCAGGAGGAGAAGAAGCAGCAAGCCGAGCAGATCCGCAAAGAAGAAGAAGCGCGGCAGCGCGAAGCCCAGCGCTTGGAGGACGAACGCCAACGTGAGATCAGGGCAGAGGCTGAGCGCGTCCGCCTTGAGGAGCAGCAACGGCAGCGGGCGATCGAAGCCGAACAGGTCAGGCAACGACGCGAAGCAGCGGAACTCCAGCGGCAGGAACAGGCCGCAGCCGCCGAACGCGAACGGCTGCTCCAGGAACAGCAGGAACTACAGGCCGCGCAGCGATGGTGGGACGAGTTGTCCCCCAAGCAGATCCAGCAGCTGCAAGAGGCCGTGGCCGAACCGTTGTGGAAGGAGGACGGGGCACGGCTCGAGTTCGCCCCTGATGTGCCCACTGCCGACACCGCATACGGCATCGCAGCTCGCCTACGCCACAGGCTCTACGGCATCCTCCGGCCGAGCCCGGCCTCACTGCACAGGCTACCGCCGACCGTACGCATCTACGTCCGCAACGCCCGCGAGGCCCAGCTACTCATAGACACCGGAAAGATCGATCCGGTCCGGATCTTCGCCTTCGACCTCCCGGATCACGAACAGATGTTCCTGATCTAGGGCGGTGCACCCGACCAGCGCCGGCGACGTCTCGGCTGAGAGCCGGTCATCGGTGCGGCGCACGTCGTCCGTACCGTCACCGCGGGGGCCAGCCCGACTCTCACCGCGGCGACGCACGGGTCGCCGACTCGTTCTGGTGGCAAAGTAGGCACATGAACGCCCGGCCTCTCGGCGAGTACGAACAACTGCTGCGGTCAACCGCTCGACCCTGCAACCATGGAACGATCGTGCACGGCTCCGGCGTCATCGACGACCTCGTCGCAGGCTTGGCCCGCCACCGCACTACCGATTGGACAAACGCTTACTGGCGCCGCCTCGCCCCACAATCCGCCGCTCTCGGATGCGTACCTTGGCTGAGCGACCGCGCTGTCGTCAACGAGCTCGTGGCCTTCCCGCAATGCTGCATCGTGGTGGACAAACAGCAGCCCGAGTACGCGCAGCTTCGACGCCTCGCGGCACAGGGCCGGCCACTGTCGAGCGCCTACCTCGAGGGATTCCAAGAGCTGGCGCCGCCGGACGAGCACGGCAAGCCAGTCGTCATCCATCCCGGTATCCGACTGCCCATGGCCGTCGACCTCGGCCCCGTGCGTGTCGCCGGATGGCGGCCAGCTGCCAACGGATCGATGCTTCCGATCCTGCACGCCAAGATGCTCGTCCTCGGTGTCACCACGTACTACGAGGACGACGAGATGTTCGCCGGCGACATCCTGAAGTTCGACCCGAAGATCACATGGGTGGGATCCGCTAACTGGACGAACGCCGCCCGATTCCACATCGAGTTCGGCATGTGGTCCACCGATCCCGCGCTCGTCCGCCACAACTACAACTATCTGCTCTCGCTGCTGACCTTCAGCGAGCGCAGGGGAGCCACCGCAATCGGCCCAGAGCCAGAGCTGGTCTCTGCAGTCTGGGACAACGAAGCATTCCGCGACTACCTTGCTGACTTCTTCGATCCGGGCACCGCTGCTACCGACATGTAGGAGCCGACGTTCTCCCCGGCGGGCACTATCGAGAGGCTCCTACACCACGAACCGGCGTACACGCCGCCCGAGGACCGGCCAGCACGCCGGGTTCACTCATCGGTTTCCGTCCCAATTGAATTCGAACCACCAAACGGACCCCGACGGCACCTGCCCCGGTGCGGCCAGCATTGGCGCCACCGCGGCCGGCAGCACGACGCCGACCGGGCAGTGCCCGTGACTAGAAGCGAGAGCTGCAGGGGTGATGTGCCCGCACATGGATCGATCGACCGTTCGACGATGGGCCGGAGGGCAAACCCCTAATGCCCCATGCCGATGCCACCGTCAACCGGGATGACAGCTCCTGTGGTGTACCCGGCGTCGTCGCTGGCCAAGAAGGCGACCATTGCCGCGACCTCCTCGGGCTTGCCGATGCGTGGTACCGGTACCTCAGTAGCTTTCTGTGCAGCCTTCTCGCTGCCGATTGTGGTCTGGAGCATCCGCGTGTCGGTAAGGCCAGGGCTGACGACGTTCACGGTGATGCCGTAGCCGCCGAGCTCGCGTGCCATCGCGCGTGCGGCACCGATCAACCCCGCTTTCGACGCCGCGTAGTTGGCCTGGCCGATCTCACCCCGCATGCCCACGGTTGAGCCGATGAAGATGATGCGGCCGAACCGCTTCATCATCATCCGCCGTGCGGCGATCCGAGCCGCATTTATGGGAGCCGCCAGGTTGGTCTCAAGTACTCGCGCAATCTGCTCCGGCTTCAAGCGGATGAGTAGTTGGTCGTCGGTGATGCCGGCGCTGCACACGAGGATCTCGACCGGTCCGTGCGCCGCCTGCACCTCGGCGAACGCGGCGTCGAGCGAGTCCGGCTGCGACACGTCGCACTTGACGGCCAGTACGCCCTCCGGCGGCTCGGAGGTGTTGAACGTCACAGCGACGTTGTGTCCGTCGGCCGCGAACCGCAGCGCGGTGGCGCGACCAATACCAGAACTTCCGCCAGTGATCAATACTGACCGCTTGCTCACTTCGACCACCTTCAAATCGCACGTTTGGCTGGTTCTTGTCCTAATTGCGGTGTCCGGAATGTTCAGGGCCGATTCGTTTTATCCCGTGATTTCTCCGGGTGGTTAACCGCCTCGTCGAGCGTGCCGTGCGTCGTGCCTGAAGGCCAGGAAGGCGGCAGTTCCTGAATGCCGGGTTCCGGAACTGCCACTTCCGATTAGCCGAAATGCGGCTTTTCGGCACACCTTCACAATGCATCATGATTGACAATCTGGAATGACCCGACTACAAAACCTGGAGTTGGAGGTGAGCGATCTTCTGATCCGCTGCTGACCTGCCGCGATGCCGCGCCGAAGCTACCGGCTCTGGCGTGTATCGATTTCTGCCTCGCGGATGGCCGGCCAGTTTGTCGTACACAATCGGGGGACAGTGTGGAAACGACATTGGTGACAGCGGCGCAGCTGGCGCCCGGTGAGCAACTGCGTGAGCTGGTGCCCAGGTGGCGGCGGCGGCTGAGACCGAGCGCTATTCCTGGCCTATTCTATGAACGCAACGTCCCGAAGAAGAAGCACGTTAGTCAAGAGGACTTGGCGCACCTGGTCGGTGTTTCAACGCGATGGTATGCCAATCTCGAACGTGGCTTGCCAGGCCCGTATTCAGCTGACTTTCTGGACCAGGTGGCAGCGGCGCTGCGGCTTTCCGTGGAAGAGCGGGCCGTGTTGTACATGCTGGCAACTGGTCAGGAGCCGGAGCCGCCACGCGCGGTGCCGGTTGGGCCTGACTTCGCATCGTTGCGCGCCATCGTCGACGCGCAGCCGTGGCCGGCGTATGTCAGCGACGATGCGTGGGATTGTCTGTTCAGCAACCGGCACCACCTCAGCTGGTTCCCGCACCTGCGGCACGAGCCGAACATCATGCTGTGGCCGTTCCTCTACGCGGAGAGCAGGTTCCAGCTCATCGACTGGGAGCGGTCGTGGGCCAGACCGATGCTGGCGCAGCTGCGAGCGGCGAGTGCCCGCCATCCGGACAACGCACGCCTGCAGGAGATCATCCAGCGGATCCTGTCCGGGAGTGCGGACGCGCGCCGGATCTGGGATGAGAACGCCGAGGTCCACCTGCATCCGGATGGCGACAGGCGGTTGATGCATGTGCCGTACTTCGACGGGCCGCGAATGATCGAGATCGTGGCGATGACGACCCTGCGTGCGGTCGGGTTCCGCTTGATGATGTTGATCCCGGTTGACCAGATGGGGACGCGTCCCTGACGTGCTGGTCTCAGGCCGCGTTGAAGTGTGCCTGTGCCATGCGTTCGAGGACCTCCGCCGGCGGAACCTTGGGGGCACCGAGATGATGGTAGGTAGCTGCTGCCGTGGCGACGAGCCGCTCCCGCAGCGCAAGATGCCGATATGGGCCGAGCGGCAGGTCCATCGCGGCCTCCCAGTACGGCATGCCCTGGGAGAATCGCAGGGCAAGCCCGTCAGCGACGTGCTGCAAGTAGGCGCGGAAGTAGCGCACGCCGTCCGGGCCAACCACCGGCCCGTGCCCCGGCACGATGTGGGTGGCTCCGGTCTCGAGGATGCTGTCGCAGGCGGCGATCCAGTTCTCCAGCGGCCCGCACCACATCACGGGGTGGTCAGCGGCGAACAGGATGTCTCCAGCGAAGCACACGTCGGCGTCCGGGACGTGGATGATGACATCGCCGTCGGAATGGGCCGGGCCCACCTCGCGGAGGACTACCTCGCGGCCTCCGATGTCCAGGCACATCGTCCCGGTGAACGTCGTCGTGGGAGTTGTCACGAGCACGCCGTCGAAGTCGAACGCGCCGAAGTGCAGCTGGGTATAGCGACCTGCTGCCGTGGTAGCGGCATCGCTGCTGAGCAGTCGCTGCATCAGGGCCGGCGGGAAGTCGTGCGGCATCGACTGCGCGGTAGCTACGGACGCAACGATGTCGGCACTGGGGAACAGCTGATTACCCCAGGCGTGGTCACCGTTGGCGTGGGTGTTGACGACGGTAGTGACGGGCGGCAGGCCGGCGTCGTCGATCGCGGTGATCAATTGCCGCGTCATCGGCAGCGTGTACTGCGTGTCGATCAGCAGCACTGCGTCACCGGCACGGACCACGCCGGCGTTGCTGTGACCCCAGCCGCTGTCGGAGTGCAGGTAGGCGTAGGTGTCAGGTCCGAGCTCGTCCAGCTTGGTACATCCCCCGTCGGATAAACCCATGACGGCATGGTGCCAGTGCGATGTACCAGTGACAACGGCCAATCAGATGAATGAATAGCCGGCCTGTAGCAGCTCCGCTGCTACCCGGCGACTTTTTCCGGCGTCATCAGCGGATGACGACCGGCCCGGAAATTCACCACAGTCCCACACAAGCAACGGGGAGGATCATGATGGATCGAGGTTGGACCAGGTACAACAGGCACGTATCTGCTCTCGCGGTGGCGTCGGTGGCAGCGGCGATGGCTGGCTGCTCGGGGTCGAGTCTCGACAACACCGCCGAGCCGGCACCGACCAGCGAACTCGTGATCGGTGTCGTGGTGCCGAAGTCCGGGCCGTATCAGCAGATCGGCCAGGACATGCAGAAGGGATGGACCGCGTACCTCGACGAGCACGGCAACAAGCTCGGCGGTCACCCGGTCCGGATCGTCGAGGCCGACGAGGGTGACGGCGGACCGACGGCCCGAGCCGCCGCGGACCGGCTCATCACGAACGAGCATGTCCACGCGATCGTCGGCGTCGCCAACGCGGACGCGGTCAACAACATCGCCGGCCCGGCAACGGCGGCACGGGTGCCGTTCCTTGGCACCGGCGGGCGGCCCAGCACCCTGAAGGACCTGTCCTACACCTGGCACACATCGTTCGCCTCCACGGACTACGGCACCGCGGCTGGCCCGTACGTCAAATCCACCGTGGACGGTCCGGTCTATGTCGTCGGACCCGACTATCAGGGCGGCAAGGACCAGATCGGCGGCTTCGTCACCGGATTCACCGCAGCGGGCGGGAAGCTCGCGAACCCCGGTGCACAGCCGACGTATACGCCGTGGCCGGGCGACAACAACTTCGGCCCGTGGCTGACGAAGATCAAGGACAGCGGCGCCAAGGCCGTGTACGCGTTCTACGCCGGGCCGGCAGCGGTCGCGTTCGTCAAGCAGTACCAGCAGTTCAACGTGGGTCTGCCGCTGTACGGCCCGGCGTTTCTCACCGAAGGTGCTGCGCTCGCGGCGCAGGGGCAGGCCGCCGTCGGGATCACGACCGTCGCCACCTACGACCCGACGCTGAGCAACCCCGGCAACGACGCGTTCGTCGCGGCGTTCAAGGCCAAGTACAACGGTTCCTCGCCGAACCTGTACGTCGAGACCATGTACGCGGCCGGTGCGCTGCTGGACAAGGCGGTCGCGGTCACCGGCGCCAAGCTGACATCCGAGTCGATCAACGCCGCGATCGGCAAGGTCAGCGACGTCACCAGCCCGCGCGGTACGTGGAAGCTCAGCCCGAGCACGCACACACCGGTCCAGCACTGGTGCGTACGCCGCGCGCAGCCTTCGGGAACCAGCGTGGCAAACACGGTTGTCACCGCCGACCTGACCACCGTCGGCGGCTGACCGGCACCGTCCTAGCAGGCAGGGAACTGGGTGATGGCAGGCGACCTGATCGTCGCACTGGATGGGGTCGCGTTCGGGCTGCTGTTGTACTGCGTCGCGGCGGGGCTGAGCCTGTCCTTGGGTGTCGCCGGGGTGTTCCAGCTCAGCCACGGCGCGCTGTACCTGGCCGGGGCGTGCCTCGCCTGGTGGTTCGCCGCGCAGGGCACCTGGCTCGGATTTGTCGTTGCCCTCCTCGTTGGGCTCGCCACCGGTGCAGCGGCCGGTGGCGGGCTCGCCGAGCTGCTGCGCCATGTCCCGGACCATCTGGACCAGGCGCTCGTCACCATCGGCGCCGGCCTCATCCTCGTCGAGGTCCTCACCTCCGGGTACGGCGCGCAGGCCCGGACGGTGCTACCGCCGCCCGGCCTCGACGGCGCAGTCACCCTGCTCGGTCGCGCTTACCCGGTCTACCGGCTGACGATCATCGCCGTCGCCGCGGTGCTGTCCGCCGCGCTGCATCTGACGGTTGAGCGCAGCCGGCCCGGCGTCCTGGTGCGAGCTGTCGCCGCCGATCCCCGGCACGTCGCCACACTCGGCGTGGAACCCCGACGGGTCCACCTGGCCGTGATGATGGCCGGTGGGGCATTGGCCGTCTTCGCCGGTGTCCTCGGAGCTCCCATCCTCGGCCCTGCACCGGGCCTGGACACGACGGTACTAACGCTGTCGCTGATCATCATCGTGGCTGGGGGTCTGGGCTCCATGCGCGGCGCGCTGCTTGCGGCGCTGATCGTCGGGCAGGTGCACACGAGCGTGGCGGTCGCCTGGCCGACCGCTGCGCCGTTTCTCCTAGCCGCGCTGCTGCTGGTCGGACTCGCCTGGCGGACCCACCACCACCTGATCACGGCGCGCGTCGCATGATCACCCTGACGATCGCCGGTGTTGCTGCAGCGGCCCGCACCACCGCCGCGCGGCGGGCATCGCTGCCGCTCGCCGTGGCGGCGGCTATCGCCGCGCCCTGGGTCCTGGACGCCTACACCATCTCCCTCGGCTCCTACGCCATCGTCCTGGGTCTGGTCGCCGTCTCCGCGCTCCTCTTGACGGATGTCGCCGGCTTGCCGACCCTCGGCCAGGGCGCATACCTGGCCATCGGCGGCTACACCGCCGCCACGCTGAGCCGCACGGTCACGAGCAACGGGCCGCTGCAGCTCCTCGCGGCGACAGCGGCAGCGGCAACGGCGGCCGCCGCTGTCGGCGTCTTCGCCACGCGGACCAGAGGCACCACCTTCCTGCTCACCACCGTCGCTGTCGGCGTGCTGACCCAGGCCGTCGCGAGCCGGGCGACATCCATCACCGGCGGTGACGCCGGACGCTCGGTCGACCCGATCACCATCTGGCCGGCCACCGCGCCCGTCACTCGTCACGGCTACCTGTACCTATATGCGCTGGCCTGTGCTCTTGCCGTCGGCGGTGCGCTCGCCCTGCTGCTGCGCTCCCGATTCGGGCTGACCTTGAGGGGCATCGCCGCTGCGGAAGCGCGCGTCCAGGCCAACGGTGTGGCGACCGGCCGCTACGTCTTGCTGGTCTACGTCATCGCGGCAGCAGTGGCCGGCGCAGCGGGCGCAGTCCTCATCGCGGTCCGACACACCATCGGCCCCAGCGACGGCGGATTCATCGTGTCAGCCCTCGCGCTCCTCGCAGCCCTGGTGACCACCCGAACGATGACCGGCGCCATGCTCGGCGCCGCTGTCATCGTCGCCGTGCGGGACCTGGTCGCTCCCGCACTGCTGGCCGGGCACGCCAACATCCTGCTCGGAGCGCTCTTTCTCGCCGCCGCGGCCGGCCGCAGCATCGCCCGCCGCGCTCGCCTCGCTGCGGACCCGTCGACGGGCGGGTTCCCGTGACCGGCATCGCCGTCGACGTGCACGGGCTGACCCACCGCTACGGCAACGCGACCGTGCTCGATGCGGTGGATCTGCGCATCGCCAGCGGCTCCAGGCATGCCATCGTCGGTGCCAACGGCGCCGGGAAAACCACCCTGCTCGGCCTGATCGCGGGGTCCGGCCGGCCAACGGACGGGCGGGTCCGCTTCGACGGCCGTGACGTCACCGACCTGCCCCACCACCGCAGAGCCCAGCTCGGGATGAGCCGCACCTGGCAACGACCAGCCGTCATCGACACCCTCACCGCCGTGGACAACATCGCCCTCGCGGTGCGCCGGACGCCGTTGCGATCTGCCCGTCGGGCTGCGATCCATCTGCTCGACCAAGCGGGCCTCGGCCGTGCGGGCAACATGCTCGCTGCTCACCTCGCCTACGGACAACGCCGCATCCTCGAACTGCTCACCGCACTAGCCAGCGAACCGCGACTGCTCATCCTCGACGAACCCAGCGCCGGCCTCAGCGAACAAGAGGTAGCCGGCCTGCTCGGCCAGATCCTGACGGTCTCCGACGCAACCACCCTCGTCGTCACCGACCACAGCATGGCCTTGATCGAGGCGGTCGCCGATGTCGTCACGCTGCTGGACGGTGGCCGGCATGCCCATACCGGCGAACCGTCGGCCGTCCTCGCGCACCTGCCGAGCGCCGGCGACCTGTCAGCGTCACCCGCTGTGCACGCACCAGTCGCAGTCACCACCCGGGAGGCCGTGCGTGCCCGGCTGCAGGTGCGCAGCCTGGATGCCAGCCATGGACGCCACCACGTCCTTCGGGCCCTCACCTTGTCCGTCTACCCGGGCGAGATCACCGCGATCATCGGATCCGACGGCTCCGGCCGTTCCACACTGGTCAATATCCTCGCCGGCCTGCACCCAGCACACCGCAACGCCCGGATCAGCCTCGACGGCGTCGATCTCACCTGCAGCTCGGCGGCCCAGCGAGCCCGAGCCGGCCTCACCACCGTGCTGCAAGGAACGCTGCCGATCCCAGGGCTCACGGTCGCCGACGAACTCCGCCTCTGCGGCACTGACCCGCGCACTGCGGCCGACGCGCTCGCCTTACCCTGGATCGCCGCGCGCGGGCGGCAGCGCGTTGAGACACTCTCCGGCGGTGAACGGCAGAGCCTCCTCGTCGCCTGCGCCCTTGCACGCCGCTCAGCAGCGCTCGTCCTCGACGAGCCAACCGAAGGCATGGCCGGCCCGGTTGTCGACCGGCTCCGTGACTCGCTCCGCCGATCTGCAGCGCGACAGACTGCGGTACTACTGACCACCACGCCATCCAATCCGCTGCTGGGCACGGCCGACCGCGTCCTGAGGCTCAGCAACGGCAACCTGCACGACGCGTAGACGGCCGGTCGCAGGCCCTCCCGCGCTGCGCCGCTCATCGGCGACACGGCCGTGCCGGTGATGTTCATATTCGGCGTAGAGCCGCATGGCACCTGTCCACACGCTCCCGGACACCATTTCCGCCGCCGGAATCGGAACTGCGACATCCGGCATGCACAGTTCCGGCACCGATCGCTTCATGGCTATACCAGGCCGTATCTCGCATGATCGCTGGTGAGGACGCGTTAACACGTCAATGCGCGCCACCGAGCAACTGGCGGCCCGGCAGACGCACTCCGCCCGCCGTAGCCGCGGCAGCAGAGCAGCGGACAGCCAGTAGCCGAGCGCCGCAGCCTGCACCACGTCGCGCATTCGAGCGGCGAAACACGACACGGGCGTGCGCCGTTCGGCCGAGCGCCTGCACTGTGCATCGGCTCCACGGGGGAGGAAGAACAGATGAGCATTCTCGCTCAACCGGCACCGGGACTGGCCGGCCAGAGGTTTCGTGTCGGCGCGGCGATCGACCCGAAATCGGATGGGAATCGGCACGCTATCGGCCTGCGAGGAACTGGCATGAGTTTCGAGCGAAGGGATCGGGCACTGCGGATCGGCCTGCTCATTCGCGCCGCCCGCAAGCGCAAAGGATGGTCGCAGTACCGGCTGAACCTCCGCCTGCGGGAGCTCGGCGAGGCGTACGGGTTCGGTTCGGCGACCTACGACAGCATCAAAGTGGAGATCAGCCGCTGGGAGAACGGCCACCGGATCCCGGATCAACGTAGCCGCCGGCTCCTCGCGTTGGCGCTAGGGGTTCGCGCCGAGGACCTTGGCCTGCCGCTCGACCCCCTCGACGACTGGCCGACCTGAGCCACGCCGCTCAACCGTGCCCGCCGCGAACGACCAGATTGGCGGCATCCAGCAGCAACGCGGCGTACGCGTGCAACGCGTCCGGCAACCCCGGCAACAGACTGACGGAACCTGCCGGACGGCCCGCCGCGGCGGCGCGACCGTCGTAGTGGTGCGTCATGCCGCCGGACCGAGCAGCGCTCGCTTCGGAGGCAAGGCGGTCGTATGCCCGCTGCAGCAGATCGGCGAGGTCGCCGCCGTCGACGTCCGACGGCAGCTGTACCGGGGGCAGAGCGTGGCGGAGATCGGCAAGGAGCCGTGACGGCGCGATCGGTTTCGCCGGCGGCAGCACGTCGAGTGCCCGGTCAGCTGCGGCGGTGACCACCCGGCTGGCGAACACGGCGTAGCTCGCCGCGAGGACGGTGTAGGTCGCCAGGTGCTGGTCGGCGGCGGCCACTGCGGTGCTGCCATGCTCATCCGCTCCGAGGCGGCGGAACTCGCTGGTGGGCTGGTCGTGCCGAGCGGTGTCAAGGGCGACGGTGGCCAGCTGTTCGGCGAGTATCGCCTGCTGGAACGTAAGCAACGCGGTGTCGCAGGCGAACCCCAGGTCACGCAAGTGTTCGGCGACCGCGCGTGGCAGCTCGGCAGCGAGCTCGTCCTCGATCACGCCGTAGGTAGCACTCATCCACGGGCCCCCTCCCGATGCAAGCCGCCCCAAGACACCGATCTGCCCGTTCGCGCGAACAGATCGGTTGCTCACTATCTAATGGCCGGTCGCGTCGGCGTCAATGCACGCCAAGATTCATTCATCTGGCTCTACCCGGCGACTGTTGTGGTTAACCCTGGCTAACTCTGGCCAACTTCCCGGCGTCTGCCACAACGACGATTCTCGGTGCGTGACCAGCACGACAATGCGCCGGATCGGTATCGGGTCGCCGCGTTGGCCGGCTCGATCGATGATGCGGCCAGCGCTCGACCGGTCGCATGGTGTGGACCGGCCGGCACTGCCTTCGTGGTGCGTGCGCCGTGCTGGACGCGAGTACCGAGGTCCAGGCGGTGCCCTTTGGTGGACCGCGCCGCCGGACTGATCCACGTCGTTCGGGCCGCCGTCGGCGGTCGCTCTGATCCCTTGCTCGTGCTCATCACGTCCCGGCTCGACGGCTTGTCGTCGTGCCGGTCCTCAGCGTGCCGCCGGCTCGGTCCGGCGGCCGGAAGGGAACTTCTGCATGCGACGTACACCCTTCACTGCTGCCGTCGCGCTCGCGGCATCGGCGGTGGTTGTGTTCGCCATCGCCCAGCCCGCAGCCGCGGCACCATCGTTTCCCGGCGGGGGCAACGTGCCCGACAGCGCGCCGGTCACCCTGACCCTCACCCTGGCCGCCGACCCGTCCACGGTGTCCGCGGCGGCAACGGCCGTGGCCACTCCGGGCACCGCGACCTTCGGCAAGCACCTGTCCAGGTCTCAGGTCCGTGATCGGTACGGCGCCGACGCCGGCCAGGTCGGCCGTGTCACCCGCTGGGCCAAGAAGGCCGGGTTCACGGTCACCGGCCTCGACGACACCCGGTCCCGGCTGACCATCACTGGCACCGCGCGGCAGGCCCGCGCCGCATTCGGCAGTCAATTGCGCGACACGACCCGCGACGGCGTCCGGGTCCGCGCGGCGGCGTCGCCGGTCCGCGTCCCGTCCAAGGTCCGCGCGGACGTGCGAGCCGTATCCGGGCTGAGCCAGCAGGTGGCCAAGCCGCTGATCGCCCGCCCCGCCGCGGTGCCGACCGCCGACGGGCAGTACTGCTCGGCGTACTGGGCCCAGTACAACAAGGGATCCGTGCCGCAGAAGTACCCGGCCGGCAAGCAGTCCAACGTCCTGTGCGGATACACCGGGCCGCAGTTGCGCGCCATGTACGGTCTCGCCGCGAACGACCGCGGTCAGGGCCAGACGATCGTCATCGTCGGTGCCTTCCACAACCCGACCGTCCTCGCCGACGCGAACGCCACGTTCGCGAAGAACGGGGTGCCGGCGCTGGCGGCGGACCGGCTCGTCGTCAAGCAGTACAACCTGCCCGGCGGTGCGTCCGGCTGTGACCGGGACTCGTGGTACGCGGAGCAGGCCCTGGACGTGCAGACCGTGCACACCCTGGCCCCGGACGCGAAGATCGTCTACGCCGTTGCGCCGGACTGCACCCAGCTGGAGGAGACTGTCGCGGCGGTCATCGCCGACCCGTCGATCGACTCGACCGTGATCTCCGCGTCGTGGGGCCTCGTCGGCGAGCCGAACGACTCCGCGTACCTGACGGCGACCAACACGATCCTCGCGCGGGCGGCGCTGCTCGGCATCGGCTTCTACGCCGGGTCCGGGGACTGGGGCGACAACTCCAGCCTCGACGGCGCGAACGGCCCGAGCGCGATGTTTCCCGCATCGTCGCCGTGGGCGACGGCGGTCGGCGGCACCTCAACCGGGCTGAACGGCAGCAACCAGGTCGTCGTGCAGACCGGGTGGGAGTCGGCGGGGAATGTGCTGACCGCCGGCGCCTGGAAGCGGCTCAACCCGCCGCTCGTCGGCGGCGCGGGCGGCGGCCCCAGCCACTTCTTCGACAAGCCGACCTGGCAGGCGAGCCTGCCCGGCACCAAGCGGATACTGCCGGACGTCAGCGCGCTGGCCGACCCGTACACCGGGTTCTACGTCGGGTACACCGTCGGCGGGCAGTACCGGGCCGGGCCGATCGGCGGGACCAGCCTCGCCACACCGATCGTCGCGTCGCTGACCGCCGTCGCGCAGGCCCGCAGCGGCGGCACCGCCGTCGTCGGCCTCGCCGCCCCGATCCTGTACAGCAAGACGGCGGCGGGCAAGGCGATCGTCACCGACGTCAAGCACGTCGACGCCGGGATCTGGACCCCGGCCACCGTCGCCGGGCAGCCGTCCGGCGACTACCTGCTCGACCTCGACGCCGGCGTGCAGAGCCTCAAGACCGGCCCCGGGTACGACCCGGTCACCGGTCTCGGCGTCCCCGGCCCGGCGTACCTGACGGAGCTCGTCGGATGAACGCCCCCGCCACGCCGGCCTCGACCGGCGGCAACCGGCCGCGGGTCCTCGCCGGCCTGGCGGGCGCTGTCCTGGTCGCGGCGGTCATGCTCGCCGCCGCGACCTGCCGGGCGCATCCCGGCCGCATCGACGCCCCGGCACCCAGCCCCACGGTGGGCAGCCCGGCCGCGCAGACCAGCGCCCCGGCCACACCCACGCAGCCGGCTTCGCCGCCGAGCGCGTCGCAGTACCCGGCCGTCCCGGTCATCCCCGCCGCGGTCCTGCGCGGGTTGCCCGAGGCGACCACCGAGACGACCGTGCCGCTCGCACCACTGGACACGAACCGGCACGCGCCGACCGACGGCGTGGTCGTGCACAACCGCACCACCACGACCGTGTTCGACCGGCCGGGCGGGCGGCCGATCGCCAGGCTGCCGATCGTCCAGGCCGGCAGCCCGACCTGGCTGCCCGTCATCGACGAGCAGCCCGGCTGGTGGCAGGTCCTGCTGCCCAGCCGTCCCAACCACGGCACCGGCTGGCTCGACGCGGCCAGCGTCGACGTGGCGCGCACGCCCTACCAGATCCGGGTCAGCGTGCACGCCACCCAGCTGCAACTGCTCCGCGACGGTGTCCTCGTCGGGCAATGGACGGTCGCCGTCGGAGCGCGAGCCACACCGACCCCGATCGGGCGCACGTTCCTGCTCGCGTCCGTCGTCGACGACAGCCAGTGGATGTCACCGCTGATCCTGCCGCTCGGCACCCACAGCACCACCCTCACCACCTACAAGGGCGGCCCGGCGACCACCGCGATCCACGGCTGGCCGAGCAGCGACGTCTTCGGCAAGCACGTCAGCAACGGCTGCGTCCGCGTGCCGCTCGACGCCCTGCACGCCCTCGCCGAGGTGCCGCTGGGCGCCGTCGTCCAGCTCGACCCCTGACGCCGGGCCATGAGCCGGCGGCCGGCCGGATCTGGACCGGCCGCCGGGCACCGATAACCGCACCACCTCGAATCTGTCGTGCAATTCGAAGGGACATCCCGACCGTGATGCGTTTGCGCATTGCAGCACTCGTAGCCACTGGCGTCGCCGCCGGCGCTGCGGGCCTGCTGCTGTACACCACGACCGCCGGCGCCGCCGAGACCCACCGCGACGCCGCCTACGGCATCAGCGCGAGCGGCGCCGCACCGATCGGCGCCACCCCGGCGGTCTCCAGCACCGACGGCAGCACCAAGACCGCGACCGGCGGCGCGAGCTCCTCCGACGGCACCGTCAAGCTCGGCTCCGCGACCGTCCGCGCCGGCGGCGGCAAGGCATCCGCCGAAGTCAGCGGCTTCACCGCGTTCGGTGGCCTCGTCACTGCGTCGAAGGCGACGGCGAACTGCACCAACGGGCAGGTCTCCTCCAGCGTCAGCGGCACCCCGGCCGGGTCCGTCGGCCGCAACGGCAAGGTCGCCTACGGGGTGAAGTCGAGCAACGCGGACGGCACCACCACGATCGTCGCGATGCGCATCACCATCAGCGCTGGGGCGGGCACGGAGGCCGCCACCATCAACCTCGCGGTCGCCACCTGCGGCAAGAGCGGCGGCGGCCCGACCGGCAGCCCGAGCACCACGCCGACGACTGCGAAGCCGTCGACCTCGGCGACCGCCTCACCGACGGCCACGAGCTCACCGACCGGCAAGCCCACCTCCGCGCCGCCGACGGGCTCGCCCACCACCGCGCCGCCGACGGGCAACCCGACCCAGGCGCCGCCGACGACCGACACGCCGACGGCCGCGCCGCCGTCGCCCGGCAAGACGAAGGCCCCGGTCACCGGCTGATCCAGCGGCTCGCCCGGTGCGGGAGCGGGCTGGGTCCGTCCCGAGCGGCGGACCCAGCCCGCCACCGCGAGAGCCGTTGCACTGCCCCGCTCGTGGTGCAGACGGCCGCCGGATACGGCCACTGACGCTCACGAGAGGAAATGATCATGCTTGGCGTCCTGACGGCGAACGTCCAACTCGGTGCGGCATCCCGCAGATGGCTGCATCGGCTGCTGATTGTGCTGCCGCTGCTCGTCTCGGCGATCGTCGTGCTGACGCCAGCTGCGGCGCAGGCGCGCGGACCCGCCTGCCAGCGGCGAGACACCTCGGTCGCGCTGACCCCCGCCGCATCGGTGCGACACCGGGTCGCGGGCTGGCTGTGCCGCCCGTCGCGGCCGACCGGCACGGTTCAGGTGCTGATGTCCGGCTTCACCTACGACCACACGTACTGGGAGGTCGGCGACCGCTCGTACGTGCGCGCGGCGCTGCAGGCCGGGATGGCGGTCTACACCGTGGACCGGATCGGTGTCGGGGCCAGCGACCGGCCGCCGGCCGACCAGGTGACCGTCGTGACGGAGGCGTTCGTCGCCCATCAACTGGTGCAGCAGCTCCGGCACGACGGCGGCTTCCGCCGCGTCATGGGAGTTGGGCACTCCTACGGCTCAGCCATCTGGATGGTCGAAGCGGCCAGCCACCACGACGTCGACGCCCTGGTCCTCACCGGATACCTGCACCAGGCCAACCCCGTGTAACAGGCCGCGATCGCCGCCGGACTGTACCCGGCCAGCCAGGACCCCGCGTTCGCCGACGACCCGCCGCCGGACGGCTACGTCACCACGAAACCGGGGACCCGTGGCGCCAGCTTCTACTACCTGCCCGGCGCGACCCGTACGGCGTTGGCCTCGGACGAGCGGACCAAAGCAACCGGCACAACAGGGCAGCGAGCCACCATGAGCCTGGCCCGCGACCCGGCCTACAGCCGCACCATCACCGCCCCGGTGCTGCTCGTCGTCGGCGACCACGACATGTTGTCCTGCGACACCGCCGCCGGCCTGCCCTGCAGCACCGCAAAGCAGATCTGCGCCCGGGAGCGCGGCTTCTACCCGCCGGGCGCCCCGCTGTACGCGGCCGTCGTTCCCAACGCAGGACATTCGATCAACGGCCACGGCACGGCCCCAGCGCAGTACGCGTTGATCAATGCGTGGACCAGGGCGGCCACCACCCAGCATGCGGCGACCTGGCCGAGGTGCCAGGTGTAGCAGCTTTCGTGGGCGGTCCGTCGCCAGTTACGGTAGCCGCCAGCGACAGGCCGCCCAGTACAGCAGGACTGTCATCGCGGCACGGGCCGACGGTGCCACCTACGTGGAGGCCGCTGAAGTCTCGCTGAACTGCACCAGTTCCTCCCGCAACACCTTCAGTGCCTCGACCGTCTGTGCCCGTACGACGTTCCACGTGTCGGCCCAGCTCGGTGACGCGTCGTTGACGCCAAGATTGCGGAGCGCAGCGAGCAGACCACCACGCACGCGACTGTGCTGGATCGCGTTGCGGACCTGCCGAACCCTGCGCAACGCCGACACCGCGTCCTCCACGCGCGCGTGCTGGCCCGCGGGCAGTCGATGCAGCAGTACCTCCGTCAACCGGTCAAGGCTCCTGCCTGCCTTCTCTGCATCGATTTCGGCTGGCAACAGGGCATCGCTGGGCCAGATCTGGTCGATGACGTCGGCGAGCGCGCTCATCCGGGACTCGAACTCCTCCAGGTCCGTGCAGTCAACCGCCAGGGAGGCCGTGTTCTTCATCGACCCTGGCTTGCCGCGAAGCGCTCACGTTGCCCGAACGCGAGCCGCCAGGCGAGATCGGTGACATCGAATGCCTCGGGAACGCTCAGCGGCGGCAGACGGACCGGCCGCACCGGCTCGATCTCGACGCGGCGTTGCCAACACGAGTGCCCGCCGGCGGTACAGCCCTCCGGCTCCGCGACCTCGTTGTGCCCCCGGTCGCAGAGCGCGGAGACCACGTCCCGAGACTTGATCCCGCCAGCATCGGTCACGCTGGACACCTGCGGATGCAGCAGATGCGAACACACAAGATCTGCCGGTGGAAGGGCGCAGGAACCGCACAGCGGCCGGGACGTCGGCGCGCTCAACCGCCCCTCGATCTCGATCCGCGCCGTCATGTCCCCCGGCGCCGCCGCGGTAGAGAACAGGTCCCGCCGCTGGCGGACCCGGTAATCGCAGTCCTTGTCGTCGAGGATGGCGAGCAGCCACCCGATGTCGTCGAACACGAGCTCCCGCTGCTGTTGCACCGTGCCGCGTCGCAGGCCGTGCCGGAAGTTGTCGTCCAGGGCGGCCTGGATCTCACGGATGCCGAACCTGATCATGGCGTCGTGGACGAGGTGGCCGGGATTGCCGGTCAGGCGTCGCGTGCGCTCCACAACCGTTGTGGCGCGAAACCACGCCTCGCTGGTGATCGACACGTCGTACGAGGCGACGGTGTCACCGTCAATCGTGGCGATGAATCTCACCGCGTAGGCCATGCCGTTGGCGGGCAGCATCCCGTTCCGATGCATGTGCAACGACATGCCCTTGTACTCGATCGTGATCTCAAGCATCGAGCGCCTCCTACACCCGGGAGCAGGAGCCCGTCTCCGCCACGTCGAGATCCGCGCAGCCCTACAACGTACCCTCAACCCTGCGTCGCTGTCGCTGCGGATTGGCCGCGGCCGCTTCGTGGACCTATGGCGACAGCAGGCGCCGCTGGGCGACGCCGGCGTCACGGCGGAAGTTCGACTCCCCCGGATAAGCCCAGTCGGGAAAGCGTTCGTTCCAAAGCCGGAGGCGTTCCGCCCACGGCTTGTCCACATGCTCGGCGCCGGTAAACGCCGCAAGCCGATAGTGCTTGGCCGACGCTTGCCGCCGCCCGCCGTGATTGGCAGGTGCAGGGTGCGGACGTGGGTGCCGTTCGTACTCCCGGCGGGCGTCTTCGAACGCTGCGAGCACCTCCTGCGTGCTCGCCGCCGGGTCGACGTTCAGCGCGATCCGGCGGGACCAGTCCAGTCCCGTGTGGTGCCGCACTTTGATTGCGGGCACCCCGATCCGTGCAGCTGGGATCATCGGTGTGATGCCGGTCAGGACGAACACTGCGGCCAGCGCTGGTTGCCATGCGAACGCGTCCGCCAGATTCTCGGTGAGGACCCGCAGTCTGTCGAGCGTGCCGCCCGCTGTCACAGACCGGCGTCGCACACCACGGTCACCCGGCTGTGCGTAGGCGAGTGTCCGATGGGAGAAACGGATCCCGGCCGGCACTGCCGCGATCGGCGGGTTGAACCTGGCGGTCGGCCCGTCCCACTCCACGGTCGTCCCCGGCGGGATGGTGAATGACACGTCGGAGGTCCACTCGCCGTCCTCGTCGGCACGGGCGTTGAGCCACCCCTCGACGTCGTCCCAGGCGATCAGTTCGTCCGCCAGATGCGCCCGGCGAAAGGCAACCACGTCGGGGTCGTCGGCGGCCTGGTGCGCGACGAGCTGGGACAGCGCCCACACCCGCTCGGCACCGGTTGGTGGCTGTTCGTCAGCTGCACCGTCCGTGCGCTCCGCAGCAGTGCCGCGCGCGAGAATCTCGCGCCCCCGGCTCCGCGAGCCAGACCGGTTCCCTGGCACCGCACTGAACGTCCGCGACGTACCCCAGGCTCAGCAGCTCGGACCAGACGGTCTCGAACACGGCTGGAGTGCGGCGCAGCGCCTTGCGGGTGGATTCCCGAAGCTCATCTTCTCGCATCATTTAAGCCTATCTGAAACTGATGCAACAGCATCAGTGGACATGAAGCGCACCTCACGAACCCACCAGTGGACCAGGACGATCCGGCGCATCCGACGCCTCGTCATCGAGTTGACCATGCTGCTCATCGCGCTCGGCAGTCTCGCCGGGGCGCTCTTCGGCCTGATGCCCTGAGGTTCCGGACGGCCTGACGGCAGTCTGCCGAGGACCACGCGGCCGGGCGGCTACCGCATCGTCCCGAGCCTGGGCGAGTCCGTTCCCGGACGCCTTGGATGGACCGGCCCGCACGCGGTCCACTGTGGACTTTCGGCAGCTGCTGGTTAACTCTGGCCAACTGTTGCGGCGGCCTCCCGATTGGCAGCCTCGAAGGCACGGGAAGCGCTGGCTCCGTTCGTGCGGGTGGCTCAACCACCGTTGACGGGCGGACTTCGCGGCGCGCCGCAGCCGGAGAGCCCGGCACGGTGCCACGCCAGCGGCGGCCGTCTGTACGGGTGGACCCCGTGCGCCTGCGTGCAGGCGGCCGTGACCCACTGCCTGGGTCCCCTTCCCGGACTTCGTCGTCCATTGTGGAAGGAGCGCTGCTGTGCCGTCCCGTGCACCAACGGATACGGTCGTCGCGCCACGCCGATCGCCTGCCGTCCCGGCCGTCCTGACCGGCCGCCGGGACAAGTCCCGTGCGGCGACCGTGCCGCGGCCGACACCGTCATACGACCACGTGTTTGAGCCTCGGCCGGTGCCGCGGGAACTCGGCGACAGCCCGACGTTGCGCCGAGCATGGCTGCGGGCCGCGGCCCTGCGGCCGGGTTGCCCGCCAATCGTCGTGTCGTCGGCCGACGGCGGTGTCGGCCGGTCGACGATTGTCGCCGCGCTCGGCGCGGTCCTGGCGGCGGCGACACCGCGGCCTCCAGCAGCAGTCGACGCGACCGGCCGCGGCTGGGGCGGCCTGGAGCATCGCGTGCTGCGCCGCAACGACGCCACCATCTGGGACCTCTACGCGGCTTGGACGCGAACCGGCCAGCTCGACCAGAACACCATCGACGCGATGATGCAGCTCGGCACGTCCGGCCTGCACACCGCAGTCGGTGAGGTGCAGCGCAGCACGTCGCGCAGGCCGACGGTGCTGACCGAGAGTATCCAGGTCGTTGACGCGTTGCGCGGCGCATACCCGCTCCTGCTGATCGACGCCCCGGTCGCCGACCTCGCACCGGTGTGGAGGCTGCTGGCCGGGACAATCTGTCCGGTACTGGTCGCCAGGGCCGGAGTCGACAGCGTGCAGCACACCATGCGGCTGGTCGCGCAACTGCGCGCCGGGGGCCTGCAGGCGGCGACCGACAAGGCGGTCGTGGCCGTCGTGGCCAGCATGCCGCGACCACCGCGGGAGGTCCGCGCCGCGGTACGCCAGCTCGGCGCCTCGGTCGCCGCTGTGGTCAGCGTGCCGTTCGATCCGCACCTGGCCCGACCCGAACCGGTCGACCTCGGCCGGATGCGCGCCCCGACCCGCCGGGCGCTGGTCGAGCTCGCCGACGCAGTCCTGGCCGCCTGCCCCGCCGACCCTGAGCTAGCCGCCGGGCTGCTGACCCCGGCCGGCGCGTCGCGGGCCTCGTCCCGTCCGACGCGTGCCGTGGCTGCTGATGGGGGGCACCTGTGATGCTCGCCCACTTCGGTGTGTGGCTGGCGGCGAAGGCCGCCGTCACTCAGACGGCCCTGCGTGAGCCGACCCCGAACCCCAGCGGCGGCGGGCTGCCCGGCGGGTTCGACTGGGACAAGATCGGCCCTTCCCCGACCGACGTGCCGCGCTCCGACCTGTTCTACAGCCTGATCAACGGCGCGTTGTTCCTGGGCATCGTCGCGGCATTCACCGGCCTCGTCGGCGGCGCGATCGCCTTCGGGATCGGGCCGGTGTTCGGCGCGCACATCCTGTCTGACCGGGGCAAGACGATGATGTGGAAGGCGAGCCTGGTCTCCATCATCGTCGGGTCGCCCGTGGCCATCATCAGCTTCTTCCTGAAGCAGTAGGCGGTCGCGATGAGCGACTACAGGCCCGTCTTCGACGAACCCGCCGGCGGTTCGCGCGCGCTGCGCGTGCTTCTCGCCGTGGTGCTGCTGCTCGGCGCCGGAGCGGCCATGGATCGGTGGCTGCTACCGCACCCGAACCAGCCGGCAGCGCCGGCCGCGTCGGGAGTTGCACCGGACCAGCCGAGCGAGGCGGCGCAGCACTTCCCGGCCACCGTCCGCGGGGCCGGTGACGCTGCCGCCGACCTTGAGACTCAGTTGACCGCCGCGACCGGCCGTCCGGCGGACGAAACGCGGGCCCGGATCGCGGCGCTGCTCGCCCCCGACGCCACGGGGCTGGCGGACCGGCTGACGGCCGGCGCCACGACATCGGCAGCTCCGGGTGGGATCCGGCAGACCGTGATCGCCCGGGTCTGGGCCGACAACGCCGGTGACCCGGCGAACCTGCCGGTCGGCACCCACGTTGCCGTGCAGACCTACGGCCTCGCGCTGCTCGGCGCCGCCGCAGAGGGGTCGGCCAGCAGCGGTGAGCTGACCGGCGGGTGGGCGGTGCACGACCTGACCGTAGAGCTCACCGACGCCGGATGGCGGCTGGTCGAGGTCCAGCCACCGGTCCCGGCGCCGCCGCCGGATGTGCGCGGCACCGTCCGCGACAACGGCCCCCGCGACCCGCAGCTGCTGGGCCGGGTCCTCGGCCCGGACAGCTGGGCCCCCGGAACGACGCCATGACCCCGGCACCCCGGACTACCCGGCCGACCCCGAGGATCACGGCGAACCCTGCCAACAACGCCGTGCGGCGGCCATCCCGCGGCGTGCTGCCGCAGCTGCTGCTCGGTGCGCTCTTCGTGGTGCTGTTCTCCGGTCTTGCCGGAGTGGTGGGCACCGCGTCGGCAGTGGCAGCGCCGACGCCCGCGCCGTCACCGACTCCCGGACCGCCGGGGGCGACGCCGACCCCGACCGCCTCGCCGACCGCGCCGGGTACCCCGCCGCCGTCGTCGGACAACCCGTTCTGCGGCGGAACTGTGCCGAGCACGCAGAAGCGCTGGTGCTTCCTGTGGGTCCGGTATACGGCGAGCCCGCCGGCGGGTGCGCCATCGCACTGGATCACGGGCTGCGCGCGGTCGCTGACCACCGACCAGATGCTGGAGTGCCAGACGGTGGCGCTCACGCTGGACGACCGGCCCGGCGACGGCACCCCGACCGTCCTGGGCGACGTGGCGCCGGGCACGCCGACCGCGCCGGAGCTGGTGCGCTGCGACCTGTTCGCCGACCGGGCAGCGGCCGATCCGGGCAACGCGAACCGGTGGAACTACAAGCGGGACCGGTGCAAGATCGCCGCCCGCACGTTGTCGTTCCAGCTCCGCGAGCCCGACGTCCCGAACCCGACCCCGCCACCGACAGCACCGCCCACCACCCCGCCGGGCCACCACGAGGCGTCGTGCGGGCTGACCGACGTGTCCTGCCAGGTCAAAGACATCGTCAACGGCGTCATCACCAGCGGCTTCCAGGGCCTCGTGAACGCCGTGGTGCAGACGATGGCGGTCCTGCTCGGCTACCTGGCCAAGGCCGTGTTCACGGTGACAGCGCCGACGAAGCCGGACGGGGCGTTCTTCCTCACCTACAACTCCGCCGCCGGGATCATCCTGCTGTTCCTGGTGCTGTTCTTCATCGTCTCGGTGATCCGCAGTGGGTTGCGGGTCAACGGGCCCAGCCCGGTGGCGACGCTCGGCGGGCTGGTCCGCGCGATCCTCGGGATCTTCTTCTGCGGCGGGATCGCCTGGGTGATCCTGGCCGCCTGGGACGACGCGACCAACTCGCTGATCACCGCCAATCAGAACCAGAAGTGGGACGCCTCGGCGTGGGTCACCGCGCTGTCGAACCTGACCGCCGGCGCCGGCACCGGGCTGATCGCGTTGGGCATCGCCGGCTTCTCCTGCATCGGGCTGCTGCTGGTGCTGATCACGCAGATCTTCCGCGGCGAGATCGCGCAGGGCGCCGCGCTGGTCGGGGTGATCGCGGCGACCGGTCAGGTGTCGTCGGAGACCCAGCACTGGCTGCGGCGCTGGTTCTGGACCCTCAACGCCCTGGGCATGTCCCGGTTTTTCATCGTCGAGCTGTGGATCTACGGCACTCGCACCACGTACGAGTCCGACGACCTGCGCACCGCGCTGCGGGGGCTGCTGCTGATCTGGATGATGGTCATGACGCCGTGGGTGCTGTTGCGGCTGCTGACGATCGTCGACGGCTACCTCTCCGACATCAACGGCCGGGCGGTGCTGGCCGCAGCCGGTGCGCAGGCTGCCGCAGCAGCCGGCGACGGACCAGGGGGCTCTGGGAACGGCGGGAGCACGGGGAACCCTGCCCAGCACGCGGCGCAGATGATGAACGCCAACCTCGCCGACCTGCCGTCCACCGCCAAGTCGTCGGCGGACACCGGACGTGAGCAGGCCAAGTCCGGCGTCGACCAGGCGCAGCAGCAGCTCGGGCTGAGCGACGGGCCGGGCAAGCGCACCGCCGACGCGGTCGGCACCGCCGGGGATGGCAGCACCCCCGGCTCAGGCACCGCCGGCCCAAGCGACGGCGGGAGCACCGGCGCCGACGGCGGGTCGGGCGGGGCAGGGGATCACCCGAACGCCGACGAGGCAGCCGGTGTGCAGCAGCACACGCAGCAGGCCAAGTCCGACGTCAACGCCGCGAGCAGCACGACCGGTGGCAACGCCGCTCCCGGCGCGGGCGCCACGAGCTCGAACACCACCGGCGGGAACGCCAGCAGCACCGTCGCCACGACCGGCGCCGGCGACGCCGGCTCGGGTGGCGCCGGCTCGGGTGGCGCCGACGCTGGGCACGGCAGCGGCGCGGGCACGTCCGCCGACGCCGACCCGATGCTTGCGGCGGCGAACGCCGACCAGCACCACCAGCAGGCCGAACCGCCGCATCCGCAGGACCTGAACAGCGGCGGTGAGCACGGCGCCGGATCGTCATCGGACCCGCCCGGCCAGTCCGGTCAGCCGCCGTCCGGCGACGCCGAGCCTCCGCCCGGCGGCGGGGGGTCAGGCGGCCCGCCCGGATCGGGCGGTGGCGGCGGTGCGTCCGGCGGCGCTGCAGCGGGCGCGGCGGACATCCCGATCGTGCCGGTCTAACCCCTGCCATTCCCTCGGGGCGCGGGTCGCGTCCCCGGCTGATCCAGCGCACGTGGAGGTGCTGATGCAGTTCTCGTTCCCACCGCGGTCGACCCGCGGCGCGGTCATGGGGTTCACCTGGTCACAGATCGTCATGGTGACCTGCGGGGTGCTGTGCGCGGTCACCGGCGTCAACGTCCTGGTGACCGGCGCCCGGTGGACCGCCGGTGGGCTGTTCGCGGCTGCCGCCGTCCTGTGGGTGCTAGGGCTGCTACGGCTGCGGGGGCGGCGGGTCACCGAGTGGCTGCCGGTGATCGGCGGGGCGCTGGTGCAGCGGGCGGGTCGGCAGGACCGCTACCGCGGCATGGTGTTCGCCCCGGGCAGCGTCGGGGAGCACCTGGACATGCCGGGCCAGGCCGCGGGCTACCGGTGGCTGCCCGCTGTCGCCGGCGACGGCACCACCCCGGTCGGGCTGCTCGCCCACCGCAGGGAGCGCACGGTCACCGCCGCGCTGCTGTGCTTCGGCGCCAACTACCTGCTCGCGGACAGCTCGGTGCAGGAACAGCGGCTCGTCGACTGGGCGCAGGTCCTCAACGTGCTCGGCACCGAGTACGCCGACCTCGGCATGGTGCGGTGGGCGCTGACCACCCGCGCGGTCCCGGACACCGGCAACCGCGCCCAGCGCTATCTGGCGGACCGGGCGATCGACACGACCAGCCCCGCCTACCAGTCCCTGGCCGAGCTGACCGCCGCGGCGGCGCCGTCCGCGCAGCGGCACGAGACCTACCTGGTCTGCGTGTTCGACGTGGCCCGCATGTCCGGCGAGGTCGCCGACGCGGGCGGCGGGGACGCCGCCGTCGCCGCGGTCGTGCTCGACAAGCTCGGCGGCATCGAGGCCACGGTCAGCGAGGCCGGCGTCGCCACCGGCGGCTGGCTGACCCCGCGCGCCTACGCGGGCGTGCTGCGGTCCCAGTGGGATCCGGCGGACCAGGCAGAGCTCGACGTCCGCGGCGGCGACGGCGTCGCGGTGGGGGCCGAGCCGCGGTTGGCGGGCCCGGCCGCGGTGGAGACGGTCGGGTGGAGCGCGCTGCGGCACGACTCCGGCTTCTCACGGACGCTGTGGGTGGCCGAGATGCCCCGCACCCTTGTCGGCGCGACGTGGCTGACCGGCCTCTACACGCGGGTCACCGGCCGGCGCACCGTCACCCTCGTCGCCCAGCCGATCCCCGCGGCGCTGGCGAACCTCGCCGCGCGCCGCGAGCAGGTCTCCCGGGCTGGGGACGAGGTCACCAAACGCAAGCTCCGGCTCGTGCGCACCGCCCGGGAACAGGAGGAAGCCCGGTCGGTTGCGCAGATCGACCGTGAGCAGGCCGCCGGGCACACGCGCTACCGGTACGCCCTGCTGGTCACCGTCACCGCACCCAGCATGGACGAGCTGGAGCAGGACACCCGGACCGTGAAACGCATCTTGGCCCGGGCGGGCTGCGAAAGCGTGGTCCTGTTCGGTGAGCAGGACCAAGGGTTTCTTGCCGGGGCGCTGCCGCTCGGCCGAGGCCTGGCCCCGGTGCGCGGCTGGTGGTCGGCATGACCCGCCGCAAGCCCGACCACACCCAGCAGCCCGGCCGGGACCTCGGCAAGGTCCGGCTGCGCAGGGAGACCAGCCTCGGCGACCGGCTCACCGCCCTGGCCGAGGCCCGGGACGTGGCCGCCGCTGAACGCGACCTGCAGCGGCAGCAGGCGGTGCTGCAACGGGCGGAGGCGCGCCTGCTCGACCCGCCCGGCACCGACCGCCGCGGCGGGCACGGCCGTGCCGCCGGACGGGTCGGCTGGCCGTTGCGGCTGCCACCGCTGGTCACCACCAGCGCGCAGCTGTGCAGCGTGTACCCGTTCGTCGCCGACCCGGGGCTGCCGGTCGACGGGCCGCTGGTCGGCCTCGAGGTGTTCTCCCGCGCGGCGTTCACCTTCAGCGTGCACGAGCTGTACCGGGCGCGGGTCATCACCTCCCCGAACGTCGTACTCACCGGCGAGATCGGCTCCGGCAAGTCCTCGCTGCTCAAGTGCCTGGCGCTGCGTGGGGTTCCGTTCGGGGTGCGGTTCTACATCGTCGACGTCAAGGGCGAGTACGACGGGCTCGCCGCGCTCGCCGGGATCAACCCGGTCCGCATCGGCCCCGGTCTCGGGGTCGTCATGAACCCGCTCACGGGGATTCGCCGCGACTCGGGGATGCCGGTCGAGCAGTGGCAGCAGATCCAGCGCACCCGCCGCCTGCTGTTGCTGGAGGGCCTGCTGGAGATCCAGCTCGGCGGTCCGCTGCAGGAGGCGGAGCGGGCGCTGATCGGGTACGCCGTCGACACGGTCACCGGCGACGACACCGGCGTCGACCCGGACCGCCAAGCCACCCCGACGCTCTCCGCAGTCCTCGCCGCGATGGGCCAACCCGACCGGTGGCAGCACCACCTCACCGGCCTCAACTACCCCCTGGAGCAGTTCGCCAGCGACTCCCGCCGTGTCCGCCTCGCCTTGCAACGCCTCGTCACCGGCGCGCTCGGCGGTCTGTTCGACGGCACCGGGTCCGGCGCCGGCACCCGGCTGGACTTCGCGCAGGCCGGCGCGGTCCTCGACCTGCGGGCGATCCGCACCAGTGACCAGATGACCGCGATGGCGATGAGCTGCGCCCAGGCATGGCTGGAGGCGGAACTGTCCCGCCCGGACGCGCCGCCGCGGATGTGCATCTACGACGAGTTCGCGCTGATCTCGCGCCATCTGCCGCTCGTCAGGCGGATGCGGGAGCAGCTGAAACTCGCCCGCGCGCTCGGCGTCACCAACCTCCTCGCCTTCCACCGATTCAGCGACCTCGCCGCGTCCGGTTCCGCGAACTCCGAGCAGGTCCGCATCGCCCGCGGCCTCATCGAGGACACCGGCGTGCGGATCAGCTACCGGCAGGCCGCCGGCTCCCTGGAGCAAGCCGCTGAGTTCTTGGGCACCTCCGACGTGGAGACCGACCTGCTGCGCTACCTACGTCAAGGTGTCGGCCTCTGGCGAATCGGCACGAAGCCCTACGTCGTCAAGCACCAGCTGTCCACCGCCGAGCAGCAGATGGTCGCCACCGACAGCCGGATGGAGTACGTGCCCGGCGTCGACGACCTCCCCGACGCCGACGACCACCACGACCACCACGACGAGGACGACGGCCGCCGCAGTAGCCGCCGGACAGCACGCCGCACGGCACCGGACGAACGCGGTGAACCGGACGAGCCGGGCGAGGTCCCGCCGGCGCGGGCACCGATCGGGGTGGCGTGATGGGCCGCCCGCCGCTGTCGTCGCCGGGCCGGCAGCTGCCGCAGCGGGGCCGGACCCGCGCCGACCTTTGGATGCGCGGCGGACTCCTCGCGGGGATCGCCGTCATGGCCGTGGTGGCGGCGTGGACGCTGTGGCTGGCCGGGCAACTCGGCGGCGTCCTCACCCACGGCACGTGGCCCGCCACCAGCCCCGGCGACGCGACCGGCATCCTGCTGCGGCTGCCGACTCACCTCGGCGATCCCGCTGCCGCCTGGCCGGCCCCCGCACGAGCCGCCCTCCCGCCGAGCTGGCTGCTGTACGGGCTGTGGCTGGTGCTATTCGCCGGGCACCTCGGCGCAGCGGTCACCGGCGCCGTGCTGCTGGCCCGCAAGTACGCGCGCCGGACCGGGTTCGCGCGCCGCCGCGACGTCGACGGGCTGCTGTCCGCCGACGCGGTCCGCGGCCGCACCGACATCGTCCGGCCCGGCCTGACCGTCACCGACCGCGACACCCCGGCCGAAGCCGCCGCCAAGACCGCCCGCCGCGCCGACCCCCTCGAGACCGGCCGGTTCCTCGGCACAGACACCCTCACCGGCGAGCGGCTCTTCTTGGCCAACGAGTACTCGAGGCTTGCCGCCGGCGTGCCGAGGTTCTCCGGCAAGACGTCGCGGATCGTGATCCCGGCGATCCTCGACGCCCGCGGCGCGGTGATCACGACCGGCACCCGCCTCGAAGCCGCCGAGGTGACCTTCGAACGCCGCAAGCAGCTCGGCCCGACCTACGTGTTCGAGCCGCGCGGCACCGTCCCGGGCATCCCGCGGCTGCGGTGGTCGCCGATCGACGGCGCCGAAGACCCCACGGTTGCCTGGATCCGCGCGAACGGGTTTGCCGCCGGGGCCGGGCTGTCCACGGGCGTGGAGAACGGGGAGTACTTCCGGCAGCAGGCCGCGATGCTCATCCGGGCGCTGCTGCACGCCGCCGCCCTCGACGAGCACGCCACGATGACCGACGTCCTCGGCTGGGCACAGACCCCCGGGGACCCGCGCGCCGAACGGATCCTGCGCCACCACGGCGTCCACGCGTGGGCGGACCGGCTCGCCCTGCACCGCGAGTCATCCGGCCGCGGCCGCGAGAGCATCCAGGCCGTCGTCTCCGGCGCCATGGACACCGTCTCCGATCCGCGGGTCCTCGCCGCGGTGTCCCCGCCCCGCGGGGAGCAGTTCAACGCGGAGCAGTGGCTGGCTGAGCAGGGCACCCTCTACCTAGTCGGCACCCGCGACGCCCAGGCATCCGTCGCTCCTCTGCTGGCCGCGATCTCCGAAGACCTGCTCTACCGCGCCCGGGAACAGTCGTTCCTCGCCCCGGGCGGCCGGCTGGAGCCGGCGCTGTACTACGTCGGCGACGAGATCAGTAACGTCGCGCCCCTGACCTCGCTGCCGTCGCTGATGTCGGAGGGCGGCGGGTCCGGGGTCATCGTCGACGTCTTCTGCCAGAACCGCCACCAGCTGCACGACCGGTGGGGCCGCGACGGCGGCGCCGCGATCGAAGCGTCCGCGAACTGCCTCATGCACCTGGGCGGGTCCGCCGACGTCCAGTCGCTGCGCGACGCCCAAGCCCTGGCCGGGCAGGTTCGCGAAGTGTCGTCGTCGCACAGCTGGGGCAGCGGCCGAGCCAACGTCTCCGAACAGGTCCGCCGCGAGCACGTCCTGGACCTCGCCGAGCTGCGCACCCTGCCTGCCGGGCGGGCGGTCGCCCTGATCGGGAACCTTCCGCCGGTCGAGCTCAGCATCCCGGCCTGGTACGAACGCGACGACGCCGCCGGGCTCCGCGAAGATCAGACCGCGTTCCGGCGGATGCTCGCCACCGCGCAGGCCGGGGGCGGGTCATGACCGCCGGGGCGCCGTTTCGGTTCGAGCTGCCCGACGACGCCGCAGCGGACCTGCGCGCGGTGGCGCTGCTCGGCGCCGGCCTGGCCGAGGTCCGCGTCATGCTCGCCGACCTCTCCGAAGCGCACCTCACCCTCCAGCAGGACGTCCTGCAACAGCGGCAACGCGACCAGGAACGCGACAAGGCGCGCGAGCAGGCGGCGGGCGCGCCGACGATGCTGCGCTGGGCCGACCTCGACCGGCCAGCCGCTACGGCGCTGTGGCTGTGGCTGATCGCCTGGGTTGGCTGGCTCAACCGCCGCTTCGGCCTCGCCGCCGACCTGCCGCCCTGCTGGCCGCAGCACCCGCCGATGGTCGAGGAGCTCACCGCGCTCGCCGCAGCCTGGCACGCCTCCTACGACAGCCGCGCCCACCCCGACGCGCCGCTGCGCTGGCTGGAGTCCTTCGCCCGCTGCCGGCAGCGGCTACGGGCCTGGGACGTCAGCCGCTGCCGCAACGGCAACCACATCCCACCGTCCACCGACCTGACCTGGCCCGCCGACTGGCGCGACACCGCCCTCGACGCAGTCGAAGCCGATCTCACCGGCCGGCCCATACCCGCCACGAGCGCAGTCCCGGCCCCGCCGGACGCGCCGCCGGCTGCTGATCCAGCAGGAGGTGACCCGGCATGAGCCAACCGGCACCCGTCACCACCGCCGCCGACTGGCGCGACGTCGTCGACGCACTCGAGGAGACCGTCGACGACATCCGAGACCTCCGCGAGGACTTCGCGGAAGCCCTGGAACGACTCAGACAGGAGCAGGACATGACCAGCCCCGGCAACGACGACCACCGCCGCGACGAGGAACTCGAACACGACGAACGCCGCCGCGAAGAGGAGCTCGACGCACAGGACGACGGCCGCGTCGACGGCGATTACGGCCTGGACGCCGAATGACCAACGCGACCCTGCAGCCGACCGCCCCCGGCTCCAGCGAATCAAACCGGCAGGTCGTCGACCGTGTCCGGTACTCACGGACCCTCGACGACGTCGAGTCCCGCCTGGACCAGGTCCACCAGCTACTGCACCGCAGCCGCCGCGCCCCGGCCGGCGACCGCGCCCGCCGCCTCGTCGAGCTGCACGCCGCGATCCGCGCGGCCGGGCAGCTGCTCAACGACGCCCAAGGCGGCTGGCCGCCGCCCCCACCCGAAGACGACGCCGCATGAACCGCAGCCTCAGCCGGTCCATGGCCTGGTACACGGTCACCGCCAGCATCCTGCTGGCGGTGACCGCCACCGCGCTGTCCGGCTGCGTCAGTCGCCCGCACCGCGGTCCCGCAACCGCACCATCCACCACCGCATCCGCAGGGACCACCGGCGCGGACGACAACGCACATCAGGACGACGGCGACGACGGCACCCAGTCGGACGAATCCACGACCGCCGACCCGGCAGCGCTCGACGTCATCAGCGCATTCATGACCGCCTGGGCCAGGCCCGGCCTCGACCAACGCCGCTGGCACGCCGACGTCGCCCGCTACAGCACCCCGGCCTACGCCGACAAGCTCGCCACCGTCGACCCCGCCGCCGTCCCGGCCACCCAGATCACCGGCGCGCCCATGTCATGCACGGCGACTGCTGACGCCGTCGTCGCCGTCGTCGCCACCGACGCCGGACCGATCACCGTCACCTGCGTACGCCTCAACAGTCGATGGCTCGTCGTCAACGTCGAACCACCCGAACCTGACCCCGAGGCAACATCATGAAACTCCTCACCTGGATCACCGGCATCCTCCTCGTGCTGGGCTGCTGCACCGGACTCGTCGTCGTCATCGGCGCCGGCGAGGCCAACGCGTGCGCACCCACCCCACCCGGCGGCCTCACCGTGCGCACCGAAGGGCTGCCCGACGTCGGACGGTGGAAAGCCGACCCGCAGGTCCGCAACGCCGCCACCATCGTCGCCACCGGCCAACGCCTCGGCATCCCGGCCCGCGGCTGGGTCATCGCCGTCGCCACCGCCATGCAGGAGTCCAGCCTGCGCAACCTACCCAACCTCGGAACCCGCAACGACCACGACTCACTCGGACTGTTCCAGCAACGCCCAAGCCAAGGCTGGGGCACCCCCGAACAACTCCTCGACCCCGTCTACGCCAGCACCAAGTTCTACAAGAGACTGCTCACCATCAAGGGCTGGGACACCATGGCCCTCACCGACGCCGCGCAGAAGATCCAACGCTCCGCCTACCCCGACGCCTACGCCAAATGGGAACAGGACGCCGAACGCGTCGTCGCTGCCGTCACCGGCGCCACCGTCATCGAAGAGGTCCCGGGCGCATCCCTTGCGAACTGCGACGGCATCACCACGCCAGGGACCCCCGGAGCGTCAGGGTGGGTGCGGCCAGTCCCTGGCAAGATCGTTTCCCCGTACGGTGAGCGCCGCGACGCCGACGGCAAGGTGAAGCTGCACGCCGGCGTCGACCTCGCCGCGAAACGCAACGATGTCATCGTTGCCGCCGCGGCCGGCACTGTCAGCTACGCCGCGTGCGATCACAGCACCGGCAACTGCGACATCGACGGCAGCCCCGGCACGCCGGGCTGCGGCTGGTACGTCGACATCAACAACGGCGGCGGCATCGCCACCCGCTACTGCCACATGATCCGCCGACCCGACGTCCGCGTCGGCCAGCACGTCGAAGCCGGGCAACGCATCGGCCTCGCCGGGACCTCCGGGCACTCCTCAGGCCCGCACCTGCACTTCGAGGTCCACGAGGGCGTCGACTGCTCCGGCAGCCGCTGCCAACTCACCAAGACCAACAGCAAAAACCCCGCCGTGTTCATGGAAGCCCATGGCGCAACGCTCGGAGCCACCGCATGACGACCATCACCCTGCGCCCGTCCGCACCCACCCCGGCGCAACCCACACCGCGTCCACCGGTCCCGCAGCCAGCGGTGCCAGTCTCTTCGGCACCTGACCCGACCACGGCCGCTACGGCACCTGCGCCGGTGCGCGGGCAACGGATCGGGTTCGGACCCGCGGTCGCGCTCTACACCGGGTCGCTGCTCGGTCCCGGTGTCCTCGTCCTGCCCGGCATTGCCGCTGGCCACGCCGGACCTGCGTCTCTCCTAGCGTGGGTGGCGCTGCTGATCCTCAGCATCCCGATCGCGGCCACGTTCACGGCCCTCGCCGTGCGGTATCCGTCCGGCAGTGGGATCGCGGCTGTCGCCGCGCGAGCCTTCGGACCGGATGCTCGCACCGTTGTCGGCTGGTGGTTCTACGCCGCCGTCCCCCTCGCTGCGTCCGCCGCGGCCCTGCTCGGCGGCCAGTACGTCGCCGCCGCCCTCGGCGCCGGCCCACACACCGCCCTCGCGGTCACGGGCGTCATCCTCGCCGCCGTCATCGCCGCGAACACCGCCGGCATCCGAATGTCCGGCCGCACCCAACTCGCCGTCGTCGGCGTCCTGCTCACCCTCATCACGATCAGCCTCGCGGCCGCAGCCCGCCACCTACACCCCGACAACTTCACCCCGTTCAACCCGCACGGATACGCAGCGGTCGCCAAAGCTACCGCCACGCTGTTCGTCGGCGTCGCCGGCTGGGAAGCATGCGCCACCCTCACGGACGCCGTCCGTCGACCCCGACGCACCCTGCCCCGGGTCACCGCCGCCACCCTGCTCGTCGTCGGCGTCGTCTACCTCGGCCTCGCCACCGCCACCATCGGCACCCTCGGCGCGACCGCCGCCCAGACCGGCGTCCCCCTGTCCGCGGTCATCCGTACCGGCCTCGGGCCCGCCGCCCCACCCATCGTGGCCGCGGTCGCGCTGCTGCTCACCGTCGGCGCCGCCAACACCTACCTCGCCGGCGCCGCACGCTCCGGCGCCGCCCTCGCCGCCGCTGGAGATCTCCCAGCCTGGCTCGCGCACCAGCCCACGGGAGTCGCCCGGCGCAGCCTCGCCATCCAAGCTGCCGCCACCATCGCCCTCACTACCGCCGCGGCCTACTGGCACGTCCCACCCGGCCAGCTGATCCGGCTCGTCACCGTGCTACTCGCCGCCGTCGCCCTCGCCGGCATGGCAGCCGCCGCCATACTCCTGCCCACCGGCTGGTACACCCTCGCAGCCGTCACCGGCACCGCCATCACCGCCGCCGTCCTCGGCACCGCCGGCCCCAACCTCCTCATCCCCGCCGCTGTCGCCGGCGCCGCGCTCGTCTGGCGCGCCACCCGCCACCAGAGGACGCCGCCACCGCTGGCCGTGCCAGCGGCGGCCTCGCCGAACGCGGCGCAGACGCGACGGCCCCGGATGCATCTGCCCGCGACGGTGCCCCGCGCACCGGCTGGAAGCGCTGTCGTGCGGCCGGGCCGCCAGCCACCGAACGCGCCAGCGCCGGTCCGGCGCAAGCGCAGCCGCCGACGCCGCAAACGCGCCGCCCACCAGCGCCGCTGACCCATCCCGCCGACGCCCGCTCAACCGCAAACAAACCCATCCAGATTGGAGCTCGTCCCGTGCGCGTGCTGTTCATCGTCTCCGCGTTCAACGGCCTCAGCCAACGCGCCTGGTGCGCCCTGCGCGGCGCAGGGCACGACATCACCGTCGAGTTCGCCATCGACGACAACACCATGATCGCCGGAGCTCACCTCGCCGACCCCGACATCATCATCTGCCCGTACCTCAAAGACCGCGTCCCCGAAGCCGTCTGGCGGCGCTGGCCAACGATCATCATCCACCCCGGTCCTGTCGGCGACCGCGGGCCCAGCTCCCTCGACTGGGCCATCACCAACGCCGAACCCGTCTGGGGCGTCACCGCCCTGCAAGCCGTCGCCGACATGGACGCCGGACCGATCTGGGCCACCCGAACATTCCCCATGCCGGACGAACCGCCGCGTAAGTCCAGCCTCTACAACGGACCCGTCGCCGACGCCGCCATCGCCTGCATCTTCGAAGTCCTCGATAAGGCCGCCGACTCTCGGTTCGTGCCGACGCCGCTTGAGCAGGCTCGGCGGACCGTACCCGGGACCGGACTGCGGCCACTGATGCGGCAGGCCGACCGTGCGTTTGGGTGGGACGAGCCCGGCGCGCACATCTTGCGCCGCATCCGGGCCGCCGACAGCACACCCGGTGTGCGCACCACCATTGCCGGGCGCGACATCTACGTGTACGACGCCGAACTCGTCATGACCCGCCGCGAGCGGCCCGGGACGATTCTCGGACACAACGACGACGACGCAGTCCTCATCGCGACCGGGGACGCGACCGGCCTCTGGATCGGCCAGGCCAGGGCCATCCCGGAACAGCCGGACACGGGAATCAAGCTGCCCGCCGCCGACGTCCTCGGCCCAGCCGCATTCGCCAGCACCCGACGAATCGGCGGGAGTCGAAGAATCCAATATATCCGCCACAGCACAGACGTCGGCGAACTGAACTTCGACATCTACAACGGGGCGTTCTCGCCGACGAGGTCCCGACGCCTCGCCGCAGCGCTACGCAAGGCACTCGCCCGGCACACCCGCGCGCTCATCCTCTCCGGCAGCAGCGACGTCTATAGCAACGGCATCGACCTCAACCACATCCACGCCGCCAACGACCCCGCCCAAGCCGCCTGGGCCAGCATCCGCGCCATCAACGCCATCTGCCGAACCCTCGCCGCCGACACCAGCCAGATCACCATCGCGGCCATCACCGGCAACGCCGGCGCTGGCGGCGCCATGGTGCCCCTCAGTGCCGACCACGTTGTCACCCGCCAGGGAGTGGTGATCAACCCGTATTACAACATCGGGCTAACTGGCTCCGAGCTGCACACCCTCGTCCTGCCCGATCGGGTCGGTGCGGTCGCAGCCCGACGACTGTTGACCGACCGGATGCCGGTTGGTGTCGAGTACGCCCTGGGGGTCGGACTTGTCGACCGTAACGGACCTGCCGCCAGCACTCCTTTTGCCGAGTGGGTGGTCGAGGCGGCACACGTCGTGGTTGCCTCGCAGTGGCCGTCGGTCGTTGAGGCCAAGCAGAACCGTGCGCCACGCCGCGCGGCCGAGTTGGCCTATGCGGAAGCTGTCGAGCTCGGCGAGATGGCCCGGGACATTTTCGACGACCGCCAAAGGTTCAGTGAGCGACGCCATGCATTCGTCGCGAAACACCGACCCACAGCGACCCCGCTGCATCTCGCTCTGCACCGGCAATCCGGTCGCTTCCCGGCTCGCGGCCAGGCAACCGCCGCCTGACAGTCAGTCGCCGACGCGGAAAGTGCGGTAGGCCCGCCAGCGGCTGGATCGCCTCGGAGGATCACGATCCAGTATCTTCGATTGTTCCCAACGGCTCCTGCACGGCAGCCGGCGGTCGCGGGTCGCGCCGTAATCCGGGGCGCACGCAGCCTGCGCGAAGGCTAGCCCGGCGGCCGTGTCTTCGCCTTCGCGTGCCACCGGCCTGGTTCCGGTCCGCATCGGTCAACCAGAGCCAGGCTCCGAACGCGAGCAGCAGGTGATGGTGCAGCAACAGCATGCGCACGATCGCGGATATTCGAAGCGGTCGCCGCGGGTGCCGGCAAGCCTGAACTGGGCGCAACACGGCTTCCAGCCGTGCCGCTGTCGTCGGGGTCGGCGTCGGCGTTGGCGTCGAAGCACCATCGCCCCCAGGGATGCCAGCCCTGACCGGTTGAGCCACGCCGGTTATCCAGCCGGCGCCTGTGCTTCTATTCAGGGACCGTCTCGGCGGCGAGCGGGATTCTGATGAGACGGTCGTCTTGTGTCAAGGTCAACACGACGTACGCGGCGAACTCAAGCAAGATGCCTCGTGCAAGCTCGTTGTCGACGGCGACGATCTGTAGAGCGCCCTGATACTGCTCGGCAACGGTACCGAGAAGGCGGTACACGTCGCGGACGCGGGCAAGGTCGAACCCTTCGTGTCCGGCGTTGGCGGACAGGCCATCGAGGATGAGCAACCCAGGCAGTGGTAGGCCACGATCAATAGCGACCGTGTGATGCGCCAGCGCGTGGGCAATGTTGACCAGGGTTTTGAGTCCTTGGCTGGACAGCTCGTCGAAGGTCCGTCCGGTGATCTCGGGGAGGTACGTAGTCCGATTGATCTTGACAGTGAGTTCCTGGCCGAGGTTGGGGATGTGGAGTTCGCGCAGGTAGGAGAGCATTCGTTGCTCGAGTGCCACCACGTTTGCTTCGGCGTCGGTTTGGCTCAACTCGCGGCTGTTGATCTGTGCGGCGAGTTCGTCGCGTCGCGCCTCGAGCGCTTCCCGTCCTGACATGTGCTGCTGGTGACGTTGCAGCAAATCGATGTACTCGCGAAGACGTTTGATCTCGCCTTCAACCCGGGCTTGTTCGGCGGCGAAGTGCTCGATTTCGCTTGCCCGGTCGGACACGAACGCCTGGGTCTGCTGGTCGAGCCGCGCAGCAAGTTCGGACGCAAGACGATCAAAACGCTGGGTCTCAAGTCGGAGCTGCTGCCGGGTTCCCTCCCGGCTTGTGATGACTTCGTCGGTCTCCTTGATCTGGCTTGCGATTCGATCCTGCTCGGTGAGTAGCTGGGCCTGCGAAGTCGCAGGCCGTGGTTGCTGGAGGCAGAGGTAGCACAGATGCGGGTCGGTGCGGCCGGCATTGACATCGTTTCCGCACCGGGGACACACGATGAAGTCGAAGTCGACGAGCCACTCATCGGCGACGATCGCGCGGGTCAACCGCGCGGACTGGGTCGAAAGCTGTCGTCGGAGGTCGGTCAGATCGATCAGTTGGGCCTCGATCCGGCGGAGTCGGTCGGCCACTTCGGCGCCTCGGGCGCGAGTCGCGAGGAGCGTCTGACGGAGCTCTTGGACGCCTGGAATCTCGCTGGCGGCGGCGCCCAGCCGCTGGCGCTGGCTGATGGTTTGCAGGAGCTCTGCTTCCCGGGTGGCGAGCTGAAGGGCCAGGTGGTCCAAGTTGGAGAACGGGGTGTCGGCCAGAAACCTGGCCCGGATTGCGGCGTCTTGGTCGAGGGCAGCCAGCTGAAGTTCGACTTGCCGCATATCGGCGTTGAGTCGGGCGAGCTCGGGCTCGTAGTAGCCGTACGCCAGCTGGAAGACCCATCGACGTTTGACGTCGCGCCAGTGCCGTTGATGGCCGAAGACCTGTGTGTCCAGCTCATCACCGGTCACGATGCAGTAGCCGAGCCAGTCGGTCATGGTGACTGGTGTGAGTGTCCCGGTCGGTTCCGTTCGGGCCTGCGGCACGCTGACAGCGGGGATCTGGAGGCGGTCCAGAAGGAAGAGGCTGTACGAGCGGTTGTTCCCGGCGACAGGTAGCCGCAATGAGATTGGTTCATGTTCGGCGTCCGGATGCTCCTCGCTGACCTCGACAAGCGCATCGCTCGTCGTGGTTCGAGGTCGGTAGATCTGCCAGGCGCTGCCGCCGAGCGTGACGTGGCCGCGGATGGCCTGGATGTAGTCGACCTCCGGTGGAAGACCGCTTGGCATGGTGCCGAGCATTGCCCGGATGAGTCGTACGAGGGTTGTCTTGCCCGTCGTGATGTCGCCCAGGATGATGTTGAGCCCTGGCCGGAAGTTGACGCTGCGTCCGCCGCCGACGAGATCGACCCTGGCAATCTCTAGGAGATGCGGGTTGGTTGAACCGGCGGCGTCGGTCTCGTTCGGTGGCGTTGTCACGTCAGGTCCTCGTGCCAGGCGGCATCGGCGATCTCGGGCAGCTCGTACAGGTAGTTCTTCAAAACGTTTCCGGACTTGTCGAGGTACCGTCGGAGCAGCCGGAGGCGGTCGGTGATGCGAGCAAAGCTCTCGTCGGTTCGGAGGTCGGCGGCGAGCTGCGCACCGAGCGTTGAGGTGCGGTAGCCGAACCCTGCGCTCCCGGAGAGCGGTGCGACCTCGACCAGGCCGCGGCCGATAAGCGATCCGAGTACCGCGTAGTACGACGGATCCCATGGCCCGTAGCGGTAGCGCACCATCCGCGCGTCCAGAGGTGCCTCGTCTGGGTCGACGCTGGCCGCTTGCTCGGGTCCGACTCCTCGGGCCAGCAGAACCCTTTGCAGATACTTGGGGTAGCGCAGGAGGAAGTCGAGTTTGGCGAGCTTTACCCGGCCTTCGAGGTATCTGACCGTTCCGTTCGCTTTGAGGCTGAAGGCGTCGATGAGCAAAAGGAGTCGAGCCTCGGCCTCTCGTGACGGTCGGAATCGTTCCCGGGCCGATGGTGTCGCCGGAGCTGGTGGCGGGCCTGCGCCCATGTCGGTTCCCGAGGCTGTGACGGTGACCGTCATGCCGCTCGCCATCCGAAGCGGCACACATCGGACAGGTGACCGAGGTATCCGAAGATTAGCTGACTATCGCGATCAAACAGCCCTTGACGATCGCAAATTGCCAAATCCGAGGGCCGGCTGAGCAGATCTGCCGCGATCACCTCAGCTGGTCGGCCGGCGGCGGCCGGGTTACTTCCGGCCAACATCGCGACCTTAACGGCGGTGGCATGTGCGACGTTGAGGAGCCGGTCCGCCAGCCGCTCCAGGTCGGCTTCCGCGTTCGCGCGGCTGGCCAGCAGCAGCTGCCGCTCGACCTCCATGTCGGCACGCATTCCTTGCGTGCGGTGGATAGTCTCCGAACTGGCGCCCGCAGAAGTCATCTTCAGCTCAAGGAGAGAAGCGGCGTCGCCGGCTGAGATGCGAGCCAACAACTGCTCAACGGACGCCCCTGGCTGCGGCGGCGTCAGGGCCACGAGCGTGGCGTGGCTCAGGACCTGATTTCGAATGGCATTGAAGGCAGCACCGCCTGGATCGTGAGGCTCGGGTAGGTCCCGACCGACGAATGGTCGTGCCACAGCAAGGTGCGCTTGGATCGATGCAGGCGCGGCTGCAGCCGCTTGAGCACTGACGACCATGTCGAGTAGTCGTTCGTACGTTTGCGCCAACTCTGGCCGCGTCAGACCCGGCCAGAGTGCGCTCAGTTCCCAGATTGCCTTCGCGTCGATGTCGCTGCGGGTCGGCTGGTTCGGCGCAATGACCAGCCGCTGCAGGAAGTCGGGGAGCCATCCACGGCGGAGGCCAAGTTTTACAATCTTTGTTTTGATCGTGCTGCTGGCGCTCGCTGGCACGTGCACGAAGGCTTCTGTATCTGCTCTGTCGGAGATCGGACCTTCGAACCACAGTTCGAAGGTGGAGATTTCATGCAGGCCGGCGTTGCGGGCCGCGGTGTACGAGCGGACCAGAGCGTCGAGTCCACGATCACACATCGCCGAGGCGCTCCACGATCCTCGATCGCGAGTCTTGAGCTGCACGAACCGGATTCTGTCGGTATAGACCAAGGCGACATCCTCGACGTGCTCGCACACCAAGAACGCAGGTCCGTCGGCGAGTTGCAGGCACGTCAGCCATTGCCGGACTGCCTGCTTGGCCTGCCAGACGTAGCGCGCGAAGGTATCGATGCCGTGCGGGTCGCTGGCGACGCTGGCAACGGCAGCCAGCATTTGCAAGCCTTGACCCGCCGTTTCGTCCGTACCTGTCACTCGCCCTGCACCTCCGGCGCGCCGCTGGCGGCTCCAGCTTCTGGTTACGGACCGTGGTCGAACCATTGACCATCTGTGCGTGATCGTATCCATATTCATCGGCGGAAAGCGACCCCCAAATCGATGGCCCGCTCGCACGAGCCGGTTGCGTCTGCATGTCAATTTCAAACGGCGACAGGTCCGCCTGGTGCTCACAGCTCAACGTTGGCGATATCCGCGTCGACGTCGCCAATGGCTTCGTCGGTGCGTTCACGCCCCGCGTCGGCGTACAGCGGAAGCCGTGTGTCGACGGGTTCGGTGTGCGGTTTGGGTCGGGTGTCGTCAACGGCGTGGACCTTGGCGGTGACCGCTTTCACCGCTGCCCGGAGCTCATCAGATCTGCGGTCTGCTGCGTGGGCGCGGCGTGCTTGTTCGGCTGTGGCGGCGAGGCCGAGGTACCGCATGGGCAGGGTGTGCTCGTAGTTGGTCGTCCACGTGGTGTGTCGGTCCTCGAGGCGGTCGACAGCGGTCTGCCGGTCGGCGACGACGCGGTCGGCGTCGTCGAGGCGGGCGGTGAGCCGGTCGACGCGGTCGTCGGCGCGTTGCTGGTTGGCCGTTCGGGTGGCGGTCTGCGCGTCGATCGTGCTGGCGCGCCGCCACCGCGGGGCGCGGGCCGGTGCGGTGGTGCGGAGCCGCTCGGCGACGGACTCGGCTGCGGCCAACCGCTGGCGGAGGTCGTCGACGCGGTGTTCGGCGGCGGCCAACTGGAGGTGTGCGGCGCGCAGTTCGTCGCCGACGTACGCCGGGGCGGTTCGGTCGGCGGCGCGCTGGAGAGCGACCCATTCGCGGAGTTCGTGGTCGGGTGCGGCGGCGACTTGGCCGGCGACGGTGGCGACGCCGAGGGCGATACGTGCCCGGTGCCAGGCGGCCCAGCGGGCGGCGTCACGGTGGCTGGGTTCGGGTCCGATGGCCTCGTCGCGGGGAACGGTATGCCGGTCGCGGTAAGCGACGACGACGGCGGCGCGGCCGATCCATTGGGCGCGGCCGTGCTCGTCGTCGGGGACCGGTCCAAGCGCTGCGGTCCAGGTCGGCTGGAGGGCGGCGGCGAGTTCGGCGAGGCCGGCGATGCGCCGGTCGGCGACGCCGGCGACCTGTTCGAGGGCGTCGCGGAGACCGCCGGTGGCGGTGGCTGGGACGCGGTCGGTGTAGGTGAGGGTTTGGTCGGGCCGGGTGGCGGCGCGCGGGTCGGCGAGTGCGGTTGCGTACATCATTTCCACGCGCCAGGTCAGCACGGCGGCGATGTCCTGGGCGGTGTCGAGTTCCCTCCAGGCGACTGCGGCGTCGAGGACTTGGCCTGGGTCGTAACCGGCGGCGGTGAGCTGGCTGAGCCGGTAGGTGAGGGCGGGCAGGGCGGGGTCGTTGACGAGGCGGGCGGCGATTCGGCTGGCGGTGGTCGCGGTCCGGGCCGCGGCGGCGCTGCTGGGGTCGGGGTGGTGGCGTCCGGCGACCTTGGCGATGGTGGCGGCGTGTTCGGCGACGTCGGTGCGGCCGATGAGGTCGTCGAAGATCGGCCCCCAGGCCTTAAGCGAGTCGTGGTCGGCGGCGAGACGTTGTTCGGTTTCGGTGGCGGAGCGGTCGGTGGTGTCGGTGGTGTCGGTGGTGAGGATTTCGGCGAGGGTGGCCACGCCAGCGCCGGGGGTCTGCCGGTGGTGGGCTTCTTCGGGGCGGTGGTGGGTGATGACGTAGAGGAGGTTGGTGAGGGCGCCGCGGGTGGCCATGACGTAGAGCCGGCCGCGGGTGGTGGCTTCGTCGATGAGGCTGCGGGCGGTGTCGACGGTGCGGCCTTGGGCGGCGTCGACGGTGGAGGCGTAGGCCAACTGAACGTGGACGGCGACGTACTCGGCGGGCAGCACGACCGCGTCGTCGGTGCGGGTGTTGACGGCCTCGACCTCGCCGCGCGGGCTGATGGCGGTGATGCGCCAGGTGTCGCGGTTGGCGACGAACCCGGTCTCGGTTTCGAGGCGGCGGTCGTTGCGGCGGGTGACGATCCGGTCTCCGACGCTGGCCCGGTTGTCGTCGGCGAGCGCGACAGTCCGGCCGCGCTCGACGATTCCCGCTTGGATGAGCAGGGTTCGGGCCTGGGCGGCGAGGTCGGCGGCTTCGGCCTGGGTTTCGACGAGCAGGAGGCTGTCCAGGCCGTTGAGCGTGTCGCCGGCCCACCCGGGAAGCATCTGCGGGATGAGGTCGTCGTGGGCGCCGGCGATGATGCGGCCGCGGCGTTCGTACTCGACCAAAATCGTGATGTCGCCTTCGCGGAGCCGCAGCGATGCGGGGCCTTCCCACGGGTTGGTGAAGCGGCGCAGGTCGGCGAGTTCGGCGGTGAGGCCGAGCCCGGCGAGGTAACGCAGCAGCCCGCCCGGACCGACCGCGGAGACCTGCTCTGGGTCGCCGACGAGGATCAACTTTCCGCCGACCTTGTCGAGGAGACGAACGAGTTCGGCGAGTTGCAGCGACGAGGCTTGGGACGCCTCGTCGAGGATGAGCCACTGCCCCGGTTTGAAGCTCCAGTGCTCCTCGGTGCTCGTCCCGGCGGGTGGGGTGTGCTGGGAGTGGAGCCACATGGCGACGTTTTCGGTGCGCATCACGGTACCGTCGGGGGTGCGTGTGGCGTCGGCGAGGACGTCGGCGGCGTGCTGGCCGACAGCGAGACCGAGGACCGGGATGCCGGCGCGTGCTGCGGCGACGGCGACGGCCTTCTGCATGAACGTTTTGCCGGATCCGGCGGGGCCGATGACGCCGGTGACGCGCCGGTCGTCGCCGATGACATGGTGCAGGGCGGCGACCTTGTCCGGGCTGAGGTCGAGCTCGGCGGCGACATCGTCGAGCAGCTCTGCAGAGGCGGGGGCAGCGCCGGTGCGGGCGGCGTAGGCGATGACTTCGTTTTCTGCGCCCAGGACCGTGCGGGTGGACAGGTGCAAGTCGCGGTGGCGGGTGTAGACGCCCTGGCCGTCGCTGGGGCGGATGAGGGTCGGATCCCAATCCACGAGTTCGGGCGGGGTGAGCACCCGCAGTCCGCCGGCGTGGGTGCGGACCGCTTCCGCGGCGAGCCGCTGTACCCGCCGCCAATCGACGCGTCGATCGCAGTCCGGGGCGAGGCCGAGTACGCGGCCGACGTGCAGTTCGACGTGGTCGAGGCGAAACACCGCCCGCTCCTCAGCGAGGTTGGCGACCGCCCGTTCGACGGCTAGGTGCTCGTCGAGGCGCACCGCGGCGTTGATGACCGCTGGGCGCCGGTCGTCGTGGACGCCGAGGCGCTGCAACGCCGCGTCGACGTCGGTCTCGGTGAGCCGGACGGGATCGGTGGCCACGCGGCGGGCGACGCTCAGGGCTCGGACGGCGAGGTCATGGACGTCGTCGGACACGCGGCCGGCCACGACCCGGCGGACATCAGCGGCCGTGGACAGGCCGGCGGCGGCGTCCTCGCGGCGCAGCCGCTGCTCCATCTCCCGGGTCGACTCGGGCAGGTCTCTAGGGGCGCGGGTGCGTAGGGTGGCGATCTGCGCGACCCGCCGCCACCGCGAGTCGGGCACCCGCATCCCGGCTGGTTTGGCGCCGGCCACGTTGGCTTCGATAGCGGTGCGGCGCTTGGAGTAGTGCCGGATCGAGGCCATGGTGATGCCGACGATCTCCCGGATCGGGGAGCCTTCGCGGGCCGCGAACCGGGCCCCGAGCCGCTGGTGCAGCTCGTGTTCGACGGCGCGGTCGTAGGCGATCCGCGCGCCGATGGTGGCCTGGTAGAAGGCTTTGCTGTCCAGGGCGAGCCACTTGCCGTCAGTGGTGCGGACCTTCGAGGAGATGACGATGTGGGAGTGGATCTGCGGATCACCGGCGCGGGACATGCGGTGGTCGAAGACCGCGACCGCGAGCCCGTCGGTGTCGATCTGGACGACGCCGTTGACCCCGGTTCGGGTGAACGCGCCGTGGGCGCGCAGGTGCTCGATGACGGCGCGGACGCCCGCGTGCTGTGCGGCCATCACCGCGGACTTGACCCGGTCGTCACCGAACGCGAACAGCAGGGATCCGCTTTTCACCATGGAAACGGTGACGTCGAACCCTGCGACTGCCTTGCGTTCCGGCATCAGGTGGATGTCGTTCCACAGCTTCGCCTTCTGTTCCACGGTCGCATCGGCGGGCAGTTTGGCGAGGGCCTTTTCGTATGCGGCGGCGCGGTATTCGTCGGTCATCGGCTGGTAGATGCGCCACATCCGGCCGAGCTGTTCTTCGGTGACCGGATGCTGGCCTTTGCCGATGAGTCGGTGCAGGTGTTCGGGGTCGACAATGCCGCTGATGCCGAACAGTTCGCGGGTCTGCCCGGCCCACCAGCCGGGTGCTTCGCCGTGCGCGGTGGCGTCGGCCATGTACGCCACGGCGGCGTTTTCAGGGGTTTTGCGGAAGTCGTGCCGGCCGGTGGCGACCTGGTCGATGAGGTAGCGGATGCCGTCGCCGGGTGCGATTCTGACGACGGAAAGCATGCGGCAAACGTACAAGATCAACTGACCTGATGACATTTTAATGCCATGTGGTGTGCCCCAAAAAAGCCTTACAACGGACCCCGGCCACTACCCACCAACAAACGGTGCGCTGCTCGCACCCGTTGTAGCGAGATGGCGCTAATAGACACCACTGGATAGCGTGAGTTTGCGCGTTCTCAACATGTGGCAGCAATGACGGCGGCCTGTTTACGGTGTGCCTATGGCGAGTCGTGGCGTGAATGCGGCGGTGGCGCGGCTGCGGGAGGTGCAGTCCGCGCAGCGGCGGGCGGCGGGCGTGGTCGGCCGGGCGCAGGCTGACGTGTCGGCGGTGGTGGCGCGGCGTGTGGCGGTGCTGGCGAAGCTGGGCGCCGATGAGGCGGACGCACGCGCCGCGCTGGACGTTGCGCTCGTGGTGCTGGCCGACTTGGTCGGCGACGGTACGGCGGCGGCTACGGCTGATGTGCCGGTGGTGGAGGTGCGGGCGGCGCGGCGGCGGGCGGACCGTGCGGCGGTGCGGGCTGCGGCGGCTGTGGTGCGGGATGTTCGGCCGCGTGGTGGTTCAGGGGCGGCCGATGATGAGAGCGGCGGCGAGTAGCCCGAGGGCGGCCACGGCGGCGAGGATCCCGGCGCCGATGAGTACCCAGTTGCCGCGCACGATGGTGTGGCCGATCCTGTCGCGGGTGGGGTCTGGTGGCTGGACCATGGGGCGTCTCCTGGTTGTGGTGGGCGGTCGGCGGTGGCGCCGCCGTGCGGGTCGATTGTCTCGCACGGCGGCCGTGTGAACGATCAGCGGCCGTTCATGGCGTCGAGGATGCCGAGGATGAGGCCGAGGGCGTATGCGGCGAGGAAGATCCAGGGGGCCCAGTTGGTGGGGTTGCGGTCGGTGTTGGTCGGCTCGGGGTTGGTTGGCTGCGTCATGGCGTGCGCGTCCTTTCGCGGTGGCTGGCCGTTCGGGGTCCGGGCGGCGCCGGGCGTGGTTCGCCCGGCGCCGTTGGGGCGGCTAGAACGGCGGCTCGCCGTGGAAGGTCTGCAGGTCGTCGGCGGTGACGGTGACCGGTCCGGCGTAGTACTCGGGGAAGTCCTCGGGGTTGGGCGGGGTGTCGCCGGTGAGGATGGCGGCGATGACGTCGACGTAGTGGCCCCAGCCGTGGTCGTGCATCTGGTTGAGGGCGGCTTGGTAGGCGTCGGTGTCGCCGAGGTGGTAGGCGATGATCGCTTGGTCGCCGAGGGTGATGAGGTTTGTGGTGGTGAGTGCGAGGGTCACGCGGTGGCTCCTTCGGTGCGGGGTTGCCGGTTTGGGTTTGGCCGGTGCTAACGACCTGGTTTAATAGTACATGATAATGCGGGTGTTGACCAGTGTTGATGCGATGTTTCCGCAGGTGGGGCGGGGTTTGTTGTGCCGCGTAGCGGCAGGTTCTACGGAGTTTGTGTCTCGTGTGGAGGGCTATCTCGTCGTCTGATCTTTGATGTGTCGCGCCGGGTGGGCGGGTGCAAGCGAGCAAAAAGCCGCCCGCTTGCACCCGCCCGCGCGGTGTGGCATACCCCTTGGGGTCAGGCGGCGGGATGGCCCGGAGCGCGAGGCACCCACCCTCGGGCGGTGCAGGGCCGGTCGTGGTTGGGCCATCTCGGAGGCTGCCTCGCCGGCGAGGCGCTGGGTTCGGGACGGAGTCCCGAGAACTTCGGCGCGTGTGACCGGGGACTGGGTCCGCCGGCGGCCGGGTGCACGACGGATTTGGTGCGGGCGGAACTATCCGCGGAGTCGCAGGGCCAGGGCCAGCGGATGCTGGGCCCCGGCCCGAGTCCCGCGGGAGCTGCGGACGATGAGCCGGGCGGACCGTGGCCAGATGCGGCCAGGCCGGTCACGTTGCGGAAGTCGCCGGCGGTGTGTCAGGGCGACGGCTCGTGGCGCCGATCTTCGGAGCCCGGCGCGTTGCCGAGGTGATGCGTAGCTCGGCCTGATGGACTCGCGCTCATGGCGCTTGTGGTGTGCGCCGGCGCCGGCGCCGCGGCCATGCTGCGGAGCCGTCACGTTTGTCGGCGAAGGTTTGCGCGGTGTCGCCGCGCCACCGCCGGTGGATGCCGCCTCTGCCGTGCTGCCGCTCGTCCGGCGGCGGGAGGTAGAAGTCGTCGCCGGCGAGCAGGATGGTCAGTGCTTCGCGGGCATCGCCGGGGAACGTGTAGCCGGGCAGGGTGGGTTGCCATACACCGCCGTGGCGGGCGAAGGCATCGTGGACATCGGTGTCGAGCTCGAAAGTCTCGCCATCGTCGGTGACCAGGAACCGTCCGCTGTCGGCGGTGGCGTGCACGACGAGCTGGTTGCCGTCGAGCGTGGCGTGACGGGCGGCGGTCCAGTAGGCGTGCCAGGTGGCTTTGCTGTCGTTGACGTAGCGGCTGAACGTGCCGCCGCCGATGCGCAGGAAGGCCGCAAACGCTGCCGGGTCGAGCAGCTCGGCTGGGTCACCTTCGAGCTTGGCGCCGTGGCTTCGCGGCTGGCCGGCTTCGGCGACTCTGGTGAGGTATTCGGTCTTGAATTCGAGGATCTGGTCGACGCGGTACCACTCGCGTCCGGTCTTGGTGCCGTCGGCGTTGGTGCGTACGCCGCGGCCGGTGAGTTCGACGTCGAATGGTTGGGGGAACCCGGTGGTGGCGCGGTCGGCGGCGAGGTACTTGACGGTCTGGATGCCGCGGCCGAGGAGTTCGGCGACGCCGGCACGGTCGGTGCACTCGTGGCCGCGGATGGGCTTGGTCAGCACGGCGTGGCGGTCCTATCAACGTCGGTGTTCCGCCGCGGGAGATGGGTGGCGGTGGACGGGGATCACTCGTGGAGTGTTAGCACACCCCGCCCACCATTACCCAAACCAGCCTGCCCGAAGGCGAGGGCCGATACCGATCTACTGTACCGGGCTGTCGGCGGCTCGGTCGACCGTGCCGCGGCGCCGCGGCGGTGGGCATGACGCCGTGCGTGGGCCGGGTGTGGTGGGCTGGCTCGGCCGGTCGGCAGGTCTTCGTGTCGGGAGCGCTGCATCGCGGCCGGCCCCGCGCGGGGCCGGCCCGTGCGCGGGTGGCTCAGCGCTTGCTGTAGCCGAGGACGATGCGGTACTCGGCGGCGTCGCGGGCGGAGCGCAGGTCGTAGTGCTCCTTCTTGCCGACGGTGACGATGTGCGCGTCGGTGCGGCGCGACTTGTGCTGCTCGTCGGGGTGCGGTTCGGCGATCTCGAAGTAGCTGCCCACGGCGGTGACCTCCTGGTCGGTGTGGAAGGTGCGGCAGGCCCGGTGGTGCGGGGCGGTGCCGCGCTGGCGGTCCTGGGTGGGACCGGTCGGCCGGTGTCTGGCAGGCAGGCCGTAGGCCAGTCCTACTACGGGTCGGCAGCGCAGCGGCCGGCGCGGCGAAGCAAGCCGGGCCGGGCCGTTGGGGGCGGTGCTTGGCAGGTGCCGGTCTGTCCGGTCATCGCTTGGGGCTGCCGGGCGTGGCCCCGGTCCGCGCTCGGCCTGCCCGCGCTCCACGCCGGCTTGGCGGCGCCGTGCGGTGTGCGTCGGCAGCGCCTCCTGCACCTCAGCTCGTCAGCTACGGCGGATGGCGGTCGCTGATGTGTCCATGCTGCAGCTCGGGCGGCTGCGGCGGGTCAGGCGTGCTTACTCGGGCGCCGCCGTCCCGGTGGGGCGTGGCCCGGGCAGCAGACGCTGGCCGCGTCCGGTACCCAGTCCGACGCCGTGGTCGACGAAGCAGTGCACGCACATGTAGGCCCAGGGGCCGTACTTGGTCTTGCCGTCGTAGGCGGCTTCGACTGTCACGTGCCGTAGCTCCCAGTGCAGCGAGCACCGCGGCAGCGGGCCGCTGACGTAGGTGACCTGAAGGTCTGGCTCTGCCAGGCCCTCGGGCAGATCCTTCGGTGCCATGGATGGTGCCTCCCTTGCGCAGACTGAAGCCCCGGCGGTGGCCGGGGCTGATGAGGGTTGAGGATGGTCAGGTGGTGCAGCGCACCTGCGGTCCTGCGGCGCCGGGCACGGCGTCATCACTCGCGCGGCTGAGCTGCACGACGAGCGGGTAGGGCCTCACGGCGCCGCTCGGCGGCGGTGAGCCTGCGGGGCATCGCGGTCCGGTGCTCGCGGGAGCTCGCTCCCGGCAAGCCGTCGCGGATCCATTGGAGCGGGCTCCGCCCGAATGCGCTGCCGGCGAGCAGCGCCCTGGCGTTCGATCGATCTGAGGTCCGCAGCGCCGGTCGACGCCGTGCGACCGGCGGGTGCTCCGGCGGGCGTGGCAGCTTCCGGAGCGGCCTGACGCGGTGGGCGCCGGTGTGGTGATCGCTCAGTGGCAGCACGGGTGAGACAGTCCCGATGCAGACCTGCCACCGGCTGGTGCCGCATCAGCGTCGGGCAGCCGTTCGGAGGACCACTGCAGGGTTCGTTCGAACGGATCTGGCTCTGGCCCCGCGTACGACGCGGCCGATAGCGTCAGCTCCATGTCACTGCCGCCGATCTTCACCCATATCGCGTACGGCGTCGTGCTCGGTGGGCCGGGCTCCTGGAACCTGGTCGGCTACAGCGGTGCAGAGCAGGTGCGCCTGCCCTGGTTCGATGAGACGGTCCCTGGCCATGATTTCGCGGCTGGCGCCGAACTGCAGCTCGACGCCGAGTTCGGTGCGGAACACGGGTTCACCGTGAGCACGGTTGTCGACCTGTCCCCGGCCGGCTGGGCGCCGCAGACGGCAGCACCGCCAGTGCCGGCCGGGCGGCTGGCCGTCGACGAGGTGGAGCGGGTCCGGGCTGGCGCACTCGCGCCGCGGTATGCACTGGTGCTTCTTGAAACGGTGGTGGACTGCGACGACGATCCGCCACCCAGCATGTGGATCACCAACGGCTCGCAGTGGGATGCGGACCTTGACCAGGCGCTGAACACGCTCGGCCTGAAGGTGCCGGGGATGGGCGACTGGCTCTGGTTCCGCACCATGTAGCGGGACGGGGTGCCCGCCGAATGGCTGGCCAACGGCGATGACAACGGGTCGTGGCCGTACGCGACGTTCCAGTGCCTGCGGGCCCGACGCCCGTCGTGGGCGGTGTGCTGTGCTGCGGCGCCGGGGACGGTGTCAGTCGGCGCTACCGGCGACAGTTCCCCGGGGCGCCACTGCGCTGGTAGCCGTCCGGCCGGACACGACGAATGTGAACCGGCCAGCGGCTGCACGGTCGGCCGGGCGTCGTGGCCGCTGGCCGCGGCCTCAGCGGCCATCTGCTCCGTCGAGGTGGCCTTGTGCGTCCTGAGCAGCGCCAGGATGCGGGCCTGCAACGGGTCGGGCACGCCCTTGGACCGCGTCACGCCCTGGTAGCGGCGCCGGTTCGCCGGTGCCGCCGACCTCGTCGATGATCTCCTGGACCTGGGTCACCGGCACGGTGCCCGGCCGCCGGAGCTCGAGGTGGCAGCCGACCGACATTGCGGAGGTGATCGGTCCGGGTACGACCATCGCGGAGCGTTGGAGCAGCCGGGCGTACCCGAGGGTGCTGCGGGCCCCGCTGCGTGATGCGGCCTCGACCAGGACGGTGCCCTGCGATGCCGCGATCAGGCGATTGCGGGACAGGAAGCGTGCGCGGTGCGGTCGGGTGCCGGGCGGCCACTCGGTCAGCAGGAGCCCTTCCTCGGGGATCCGCTCGAACAGGGCCGAGTTGGATACCGGATACACCTCGTCGATGCCGCACGGGAGCACCGCCACCGTCCGGCCGCCTGCAGCGAGCGCCCCGCGGTGGGCTGTGGCGTCAATGCCGAGCGCCCCACCGGACACGATCGTCCATCCCCGCTCCGCGAGCCCGTGCGCGAACTCCGACGCGACGAACTGGCCGTAGCCGGTCATGGCCCGCGCACCGACGATCGACACCGATCGCGTCAGGGTCTCGGCGACGCCTCGCGGTCCGCGCGCCCACAGGCACAGCGGTGGTCCGTCGTTGCGGTGGTGCGGGTCGGTGTCGTCGGTGATCGTGCTCAGGTGGTCGAGCGTGGCCGGCCATTCCTCGTCGGCCGGGGTGACGATGCGCGCGTCGAGCTGGTCGGCGCGGTGCTGCATGGTGGCGGCGATACGGTGCGCGGTGGTGGGGCTGAGGCCGCTGGCGGCGAGTCGGGTTGTGACGGCGTCGGTGAGTGCGGGGCTGAGGTCGTGGCCGTGCAGCACGCGGTCGAGCGCCGCTGCGGGTCCGGTGCTGCGGATGAGGGCGCCGAGCTCGTGGTTGCCTGGTTCGGTGAGGTGGGCGAGGACGAGGTAGGCGATGCGGTCGGTGGTCATCGGCTTCTCCTTGGCTGGCTGTCAATGGGCGTGCAGGGGCGGCCGGATCGGACGGTTCGGACGGTTCGGACGGTTCGGTGGGCAGTGCCGCCGGCCGTCGCTGCCGGGTCAGGGTGTTGCCGGGGTGTCCGCCGGGTGGTCCGGGGCGACGCGCAGTGCGGCGGCGCGGTGGAAGACGTCCCGGTCGGGCACGGCCCAGGCGTCGCTGCTGCTGACCTTGCGGTGGCCGTGCTGGTCGATGACGAAGTACCAGTTGCGATCGCCGGGGGCTTGGCGCGCGGGGTCGACCGGCCCGAACTCCTCGACGTAGGCGGGGACCCGAGCGGCGGCCTGGTCGCGCAGGTGGGTGGTCCAGCTGCAGGCGGCGCTGGCCGGCCAGCCGGGGTGTTCGCAGGACTGGTAGATGAGCGACCTGGCTGCGGTCGCGACGACCTCGGGGTCGATGCGTCCGGGGTAGCGGTGGAAGCGGTAGCGGTCGACGTCGTGGTCGCTGAAGTCGTCCGGGGCGGGGCGGTCGCCGTCGCTGTCGTGCGGGTACAGATAGGCGACGCTGGCGAGATTTTCCGCCCACAGCATCCGGCCGGTCTCATCGGCGAGTTCGGGGCTGATGATCTGCCATTCGGTTGCGGCGGTGAGCAGGAGGTCGAGGTGGTCGGTGCCGACGATCCAGGCGCTCATGTTGGTTTCCTTTCGTGTCGCCGGTCGGCGACAGGGCATGGCAGCGGCCCGGTCGGCCAGGTGACCGGCGGGCTGCTGGTTCGGAGGCGAGGTGGCCGCCAGCCGTGCGGCCGGCGCGGATGGGCGCGACGGCGGGCACGGTGGTGGGGCGCCGCGGTGCGGCGCCCCACCGGGCGGTGTCAGTGCAGCGAGAGCAGTGCGAGCAGCGGCGTCTTGTCGATGACGCCGAGCGCGGCGACGTGCAGGCCGACGAGCGCGGCGACGTGCTTGCCCATGTGCAGCGCGTGTTCGGCGGCGGCGCGGGTGTGACGGTGCTGGCCCTGGGGGGCCGCGTGCCGGGCGACGTGCCGGTTGGTGTTCGCGGCGGGCGTGGTGGTGTCGGTGTGCTCGGGGCCTGCGGTGGAGGTCATGTGTTGGGCTCCCATCGGGCGTTGCGGTTGCGGCTCACCTGCTTGGGCGCCGGTTCGGGTAATCCCGGGGCGTCGGTGTGCCGCGCTGACGGGGCCGGTCAGAGCCCGCCCTGGGCCGGGGCTGCAAGCCCAACGGGCAGAAGATCTTGGCGTCGAGCGGAGCGAGACATGGGTGCCAAGATGTTCTGCACGGGGCTTAGCTGTCCCCGGTCTGGGTGGGCTGACCTTTGTGTCCCTCCGCAGCGGTCGTCTCCGACTGCCGCTGCGATCCCAGGCCCCGGCAGCGCGGCAGTGCCGTGCTGCGCATGCACGCCGGGCGCGGCGCAATGTCCGGCCGCGAGGTCCAGGCCCACCCGATCTTGCGGCCGTTACGCGCTGCGGTTCGTCGCCGCAGCATCGGGGCCGCGCTCGGGCGGAGCGATGGCGGTGGCACGGCGGCGCAGCTCGCGCAGCGGCAAGGGCCGGCTGACGCCCTTGCGTCGTTCCCGCAGGATCGCCACATCGCCGAGCTCGTCGCGCAGGCGCTCCTCTTCGGCCTCGGCGGCGGCGAACCGCTCGGGGGCGACGGCGAGCAGGTGCCGCCACTGCCCTTGCCCGGCTCGCACACACGCCCCGAAACAGTTGTTGTGGCTGAAGCCTTCCGCGTAGGCCCGGGGTGGCTCGATGCCCTCGGCGCGGGCCCACTCCAGCATCTGCGCCTTCGTTAGGTACGGCGGTTCACACATCGGGAACCGCACCGTCCACGGCTGCCAGCCACGCTCGATCGCCGGCGTGCGGCGCTGTTCGCTCCAGTCGATCCCCACGTACAGGACCGTGGTGGCCGGGTCGGCGTTCGCGGTGAGCCAGTCCCGGCACGGCTTCTGCTTCAAGACGCGGGAGCAGGGAGCAATTCTGCTGTTGCCGATGAACCGCTGGTCGGCGAAGACCTGCCAGGGGTTGCGGCCGTCAGCGACGACGACCGGCGTGACGCCGAGGTGCGCAGCGGCTTCACGGACGAAGCGCCACAGGTCCGGATCCTCGACCTTCGTATCGGCCGCGAGCAGGACGAGGCGGTCGGTGCCGTGTTCGGCGGCGACGCGCATCGCGGTCGCCCACGAGCCGATCCCGCCGGAGAACTGCACCACGTGCAGCATCTCATTTGCATCGGTGTTGGGGCTGGCCGGCACAGTCTGGGCCGGGTTCGGGCTGACCGTGGTCATGGCCATGGCGTCGGCTCCGGGCGCTCGTGGTGGTGGACCCAGTCACGCATGCCGTCGGTGTCGAGCCAGATCCAGTGGGTGCCGTCCGGGCGTAGCTTCGGGCTGTAGACGGCGTAGCGGCTGATGCCGAGTGCGGTGGCGAAGCGGGCCACGTAGTCGGCGAAGCTGGTGGGCTGGCCGAGCTGCGTATCGAGGGCTTCGAGCTGCCGACCGAGGTGGCGCAGGAACGCGGTCATGCTCTGTGCCCGGGGCAGCTCGACGGTGCGGGGCCGGTATCCGTGCCGCCAGCCCCAGCAGCGCCCGTCGCCGGTGATGCCGCCGGTGTCGATGCTGGCGCGTACGTCCAGATCGGCGTAGCGGTCGTAGACGCCGTCGGGTCGCTCGAACATCGGGCTGAGCACGTCGCCGGGGCTCGCGTGACCGGTCCCACTGGCGATCTTGGGGTCGTAGCGGTAGCAGACCTGACCGGCGAGTTCGGCGATGCCGTGCGCTTCGGCGCGGGCGAGGAGCAGATCGGGTCGTGGGCGTGATGGCTTCATGAGCGGATACCTCCGTGTGCTGGGCCGAGCTCGGGCGGGGCGGGTACGCGTCGGGGGCCGCGACTGTGTGGGTCACGGCCCCCGACGGTGTGGCTCACGCCGGTCAGGTGCCGTCGAGGCCGCAGGAGACGCAGACGACGACCTGCTCGTCCTGGCGGTCGGGCGGCCCGATCCACACGCCGGTGCGGCGGTCGTCGGCGCAGACCTCGGGCGAGGCGTAGCGCCAGGTGCCGGCCACGACCCGCCGGCCCGGTGCGACGTACTGGCCGCCGTGGTGGGCGACCGTCCCTTCGCGGTACTCGATCCCGGCCCGCCGGGCCGCGGCGGCAACAGCGGTAGCTGGTCGCTGGCGCGTTCCGCGGGCGTGCGCAGCAGGTCGAACGGGACGGCCGGTACCGGGTGCTGGGCGGCGAGTGCTGTCGACGGCCGCGGGTCGCGTGCCGGGGACGCCTTGACACCGTCGCGGTCGCGGCGGCCGTGTTCCGCTGTGAGTTCGGCCAGTTCGGCGTGGTCGCCGGCGAGCAGGGCCAGGCCGGCAATGACCCGGGCGATGTCGGAGGCGAGGACCTCCTCGTCCACGATGATGCCGATGGTGACCGGTCCGTCGTCGGTGATGCAGCCGAAGACGATGGTGCGGCAGTGGATGTGCATGGACCCGGCGGCGTATTCGACGTCACGGGTCGGTTGGTTGGGCATCCAATGTTCCCTTCACTGATGTGCCGGGCGGCGCCGCCATGGCGGCGCCGTGGGCCGGCCGCTGATGCGGCCGGGCGGATGTGGCGGCGATGGACGGGATCGGCGGTGCGAGGCTCCATGCCGGCGTCGGCTGCCGGGGCCGGCCGCGGTCGATCGCGGCCGGCCTGTATCCGGTTCGGCTAGTGGTGCTGCAGTTCCCGGTCGGTGACGACCTCGGGGTAGGTGTCGGCGGTGACCTTCTCGCCGTCGGCGGTGGTGACGAGGTCGCCGCGCCGGGATCGGGGTCCCTTGACCGGCTGCGCGTCGGTGAACCGCATGCTGATGGAGATGTTGCGCGCCTGGACCTTCAGGGCGGGCAGGTCGTCGTCGTTGATGTAGGGCAGGAGCTGTCCGCATTCGACGGTGACGACGTCGCCGCGGGTGAGGTGGCGGGCGCGGCCGGCGAGTTCTCCCCAGCACATGACGTCGAACTCCATGGCCTTGCCGTCGACCCACTTGCCGTTGTTGTCGCGGTATCGGCTGCGGTGGATCATGGTGAAGGTGACGTATTCGTGGCCGTTGCGGGTGGCGCCGCTCATGGCGGACGTCGTGAGCCGGCCTTCGATGGTGACGTGGAACTGCACAGTGGACTCCAAGCTCGGCGAGTGCGTTCGGGGCGTGCGGGACCGATCCGGGGGCCGGCGGTGACCGGCCCCCCGGGTGGGCGGGCTACACGTGCTCGGGCTCGCGGAGGTTCTCGGTGCTCCAGCGGTCCTCGTCGTCGGCCGTGGTCTTGGCGCCGCGGGTGGACGTGGCGCCCGCGTACCGCATCGAGAGGGCGACGGTGTTGGCGGTGGCCTCCAGCTGCGCCTCGGCCTTGCCCTCGTTGAGGTACGCGCGGGCGGTCACGTCGCGGGCGTCGATGATGACGGTGTCGCCCTTGCGCAGCTCGGAGGTGTTCTCGGCGAGCTTCTCCCAGGCGGTGACGCGGACCCACATGGTCGGCCCGTCGGACCACTCGCCCTTGGCGTTGCGGCGGCGGGTGTTGTGCGCGACCCGGAGGGTGGTGACGGCCTTGCCGGTGGGGGTGAAGTGGAACTCGGCGTCGGCGGCGAGGTTGCCCTCGAACTTGAAGTCGAACATGGTGACGGTGCTCCGATCCGGTGCTCGGCTGCGCGGTCCCGGTTGACCGGATCGAAGAGGTGATCCGGGTGCTGGGGTGCCGCTCTGACGGGTCCGGTCAGAGCCCGCCCACGCCGGGGGTGCAAGCCACCGGTCAAAAGATCTTGGCGTCGAGCGGAGCGAGACGTGTCCGCCAAGATGTTTTGGCAAGGGGGCTCAGCGCCCCTGGCACGGGTGGGCTGACCTGGGTCCCTTCAGAAGTGGCGCCTCCGGCGATCCACGGGTCGCCTGTATCCGGCCTGCCACTGGAGACTGTCGGCCGGGCGGCTGGCGGATAACCGGCGTCCGCTCGACCTGACGACGAGGCCCGCGTTGCGGGCTGCCGCGTTCGTTGCGCCGGCCGGACGGTCTGCGACGACCGGGACGGCGGCCGGTACTGCCGTTGTCCGAGCGGTGCGGCGGGCGGGCTCGGCTGCGGTGTGGTGTGCTGTTCGCCGCGGGTGCTGCCGCGCACCGGATGCGTGGCGGGCTTCGCTGCGGCGGTGTCTGCGCGCCCGGGTGCGGGCGTCGCGGCGGGCCGCACCGGCTCGGTGCGGCCCGCGGAGGTCCGGCGAACGACCCGGCCAGGGTTGCGGATCAGCCGGGTCTGGTCCGGGGCCGGCCGAGGCCGGCCTGCCATCCGGACGCGATGGTGCGGCGTACCTCTGCCTGGCCCAGACCGACGGCGAGGGCCGCGTCGGTCAGTTCGGCCCAGACGGTGTTCCGGTCGAGGGCGCCGTCGGCGGCGAGTTGCCCGAGCCGGAACGCGGCCAGGTGCAGGGCGCAGTTGCGGCCGCCGCCGGTGATGCGTTCGCCGCTGCGGTAGACCGGGCGTGGCGCTGCCCGGATCCGGGCGACCTCGCCGGTGAGTGCGGCTTGGGTGTAACGGTCCAGGTCGGCGATGTCGGACCGTGCCGCAGGTGCCGGGGGTGGAGGTGGCAGGACGATCCGGCGCAGGACGGGCGGGCAAGCGGGCAGGTCCGCGGTTGCGGTCCAGGGCTGCTGGAACGTGTAGCGGCGCCCGGCCGGGTGCCGTGACGGCGGTGCGACGGCGGACCCGCCACGGCCACGCCAGTCGACGCCGGGCAGCATCCCGACCCGGTTGGGCAGGTCGGAGGCCGCGAACCACAGGTGCCAGCCGTTGCCGGTGCGCACGAGTGGCCCGGCGGGCCGGACCACGTCCAGGACGTCCAGGACGGCGCGGAGGCCGTCGTTGGTGTCCACGTCGCAGACGTCCAGGATGGTGCCGGTGGCCACGCCGACGTTGGCGTCCGGCCACCGCCGCCACCAGGCTCGCAGGCGGGTCAGGTCGGTGGAGGCGTCCAGGACGCCGTGCTTGAGCCGCGGGTGCTTGCCCGGGGAGCCGCAGTCAGCGCCGTCGCGGCAGCTGCAGCCATGGACGGGGTCGGGGGTGTGCAGCGGCATGACCGCGATGCCGGCGGCGGCGTAGGCCAGCGCCGCGTCGAGCAGACCGCCCGGCGCGGGCGCTGTCGTCGTTGTGGTGGTCATCGGGTTCTCCTTGCACAGTCGGGTGCCTGCGCCCGGTGCGGCAGCGCAGGCTGTGACGGGTCACCGGGCTGTGCCGGTGCGCGGGGCGACGGCGGCGCTGAGCGCGTCGGCTGCCACGGGCGTGAGCCAGGCGCGGGGCACCTTCGGCCAGTACCGGCCGCCGTTGCCGCCGAGCCGGACGAGCTTGACGGTGTCGCCGTGGTCGGCGAGGACCACGTGCAGGTCGGTGCCGCCGGTCCAGCGCGGTGATGCGACGGTGACGACCGAGCCGAGATCCAGCGGCGGCGGCGGCAACGGCACGTTGGTCACCACCGCGGTGCCGGCGGCGGGTGCCGGCAGGAGCGCCGACGGGTGGATCCGCAGGCCCTGACCGCCGTCGGGCCGGGACAGGATCGCGTTGACGGGACCGAACCGGTCGATCACATAGACCACACCGTGCAGGCGTGGCGGGGTCTGGGCGGGGTCGCAGATGACGCGGTCACCGATCACGAACTCGTGCTCTGACATCAGGGTTCCTTCCAGGTTGGCGATGCGCGCCCCGGCTGGGGCAGGCGCAGGACGCGGTGGACGGCGAACGTCCGGCCCACGCGAGCGCGGACCGGGCGTTCCGGGAGGGACGAGCCGGGAAGTGGACGGGCCGGCGGCGGGAGGTCAGGTGCGGCACGGTGCGCAGTTCGAGCGCGGTGACGGTCCAGGCGGGACGGCGACGCTCACCGCGCGGCGATGGGCTCGCCGTCTGCCGTATCCGCGATGCCGCTGCCCGGGTCGGCGTGTATCGGAGGCAGGTATGTGATCGCGTCGACGCCGGTGTGGGCGGCGCATGCTGCGTGCCGATCGTCGGGGTTGGTCGGGTCGTGGATGGCTACCAGCCACCACATGTGGTCGCGTGGCAGGTCTTCGCCGCCGACGTCGCAGGTCCGTACGGTCGGTGCGGGCGGCAGCGGCCCGCGGATGATCCGCACAGCAGTAGCCGGTGCGGTCCCGTCGCCCGGCCGGTAGGTGACCGGCCCGTCCGGGGTCGTCACGGTGACCGGCGGATGCGGGTACGGGCCCGCACCCAACCGCTCGACCGGTTGCAGCGGCACCGTGGCCTGGCAGTCCGCGCAGAACGCGCAGGCCAGGACACCGGCCACGGCGGCGACAGCGCCGCACGCAGGGCACCGGCCGGTGCTGGTGACGACCAGCCCCGGCGGCGCCGCCTCACCGTTGACGGCCACTGCACAGGCGCGGTCGGTGTGACCGTCAGCATGGTCGGCGGCGTGATCGACGGCGGCGGGGTGCTCCCAGGTGCCGGCCGGGTGGACGGCGAGCCACCGCGTCACGTCGAGGGTTTCGCAGGCGCCTCCGGCGAGCGTGATCGTGACGAACTCGCCGCGTTCGCGCCGGTCGTTGACGGGCGACACTGCGCTGACCGGGCCGCAGAAGTGGGTGTGCAGGTGCCGTCCGTCCGTGCCGCCCCGGTCGTAGATCCCGGCGACCAGGTCCCCGACCTGGACCAGCGGCCGGTTGGTGTGCGGCCAGCCGGGCCCGGCGCGGCGGGTCTCGGGTTCCACGCCGACCGGCAGCGACCAGGCCGGCGCACCGGTGATCGGGGTGAGGGTGGCAGCGATGTCCGGGACCAGTTCGCCGGCGGTGAGCCGTTCCCACACGGCCAGGTACGCGGAGGCGAGGGCCCGGGTCGCGTCGGTGCCGGTGATGCTGGCGCGGATCGCGTCGACCTGCGCGGCCGGGGCGTCGTTGAGGAGGCCGTGCACCAGGCGGACCGCGGTGGCGACATGGGATGCCTCCCACCACTGCGGTGACCCGACCGGATAGTCGCGTTGCCGGGACGCGGACCGGGTCAGGCGGGCCCAGCGGGCGACGCGCTGCGCCAGTTCGACCGGCCATGGCTCGCCGTGCGGGGTGTCCCACTGCAGGCCGTCGCGGCGGCGTCCGGCGACCTTGTCCCACGTGATCGTGCGCGGCCACGCGCCGTCGGTGTCCAGGCTCGCGGACTTCTTGTTGACCCGGGTCACGACGTACCAGCCGTGCCCGGACACCTTCAGCGCGTCACCTTTGACGAAGTGCTCGGGTGTCCACGCGACGAACGTGCCCGCGCCGGCCAGCGCGGCGAGCTGCTCCCGCAGGTAGGTGACCTCTTCGGCGTCGCGGGCGTCCCACCGGCGCAGATCCTCGGCACGCCCGCCGGTCGCGGGCGGGAACTCGTCCCGGTAGATGATCTCCCCGGCGCCGTTGCGGTGCTCGCGGGTGTAGCCCTCCAGCTCGCGGGCGTAGCCGCGGCGCTGCGTCTGCAGGGTCTCGATGCGGCGCATCATCGCGGGCGGGTCGTTGCGGTGCGCGGCGTGCGCGACGGCACCGGCGGCCCGCGACGTCAGGTGTTCGGCCTTCTCGGCGGCCTCGACGCCCTTCTGCCGGTGGGTGTCGGCACGGTCCAGGGCGCGCAGGTGCCTGTTGCGGGAGTGGTGCCCGGGCGGCTGCACGGGCTGACCGAACGGGATGCCGTCGGTGATCGCGTGCCGTGCCGCGGTGCGCCGGTCGGACTCCGCGGTGGCCTTCCCGGCCCGCTCGGTCAGCCGCTCGACGCGGTCGTCGGCGCGCTCGTCGAGGGCGGTCCGGCGTTCGGCGGCTGTGCGGGGCGTGTTATTGATGTCGATGTCGACGGTGTGGCCGGCCGTGCGCAGGTCCGCGGCGCACGCCTCGATGTTGCGGCGGCGGGCGTCGCGGTCCCGCGACCCGCGGATGTGGATCCCCGGCTCGGGGCGGTAGGTGAACCCGTGGCGGCGGGCGATGTCGTACACGCCGTCCCCGCGGCTGGAACCGGAGAGGATCGTGCCGTCGGCGTGGGTGTGGGTGATGACGAGTGTCGCCATGCTGCGTCCCTTCGCTGCGGTGGCCGGAAATGGAAAACGCCCGGCCGGCGCGGGGCGCGGACGGGCGACTCGGGGTGGGCTGAGCTGAGCTCGGGTGGGGCCGGGGGTATGGGGATGTTGGAGCGGCTGCGGGCGACGACCGATGACGGCGGTCTCAGTACCATCCGTGCTGGTGGGGCTACGCGCTGCCGGGCGGTCAGACGTCGGAGGGGGAACGGGCTGGTGGCGGTTACCGGCGTGTCGGGTCCACACCCGGCAGGCGGCGGCACGGCCCCGGTTCGGTCGTTGCCTTCGTCGGTGCGGCGAGGGCGTGTCAGCCAGGTGGCGGGTACTGCTCGGCGTGCGTGGTGCACAGCTCTCCGGACATCCGGAAATGGGTGCATCGGTTGCGCTGGTCGGCCAGGATCAGCCGCTCGACCTCGATGGTTCGGCGCTGCACGGACCGGCGCCGCGACTCCTGCAACCGGGCATCTGCGGCAGCGTGCCGGCCGGGTGTCATCCCGAGCCCGATGCCGACCATGAAGTCAGCGTTGTAGGGCTCCCGGTAGTAGAGCCGTTCGACGTTTCCGCCCTGGTAGCCGAGGCGGAGTCCAAGCATGTGCAGCTCGGACTTCCCGGCGATGCAAGCCGCCGCCACCCGAGCGGCGTGCTCGTCCTTCGCCTTCGCGACGTGCTCGGCGAAGGTGACGTGCTGGTGACGTCCGGCCTGCAGAGCGTCGAGCAACGCTGTCGCGGCCTGTACCGCGTTGCCGTGGCCAGTGGCCGCATGGGAACAGTTACGGCAGAGCTGGCAGTGGCAGTCGCCGATTTCTGATCGGTAGGGGGCGAAGTCGCGCGGTCCAATCATGAGTGCTGCCCCTCTTCTGGTGTGCCAGCCCTGACACGCTCCGGCCGCGCCGGCGTGACGTCCCCGGCGGAGGAGCTCGAACGGGACTGGCCGGAAACTGGTTCAGGAGTGGCTGGTCCAGGTGCCGGGCTGTGGGGCGCCGAACGGGTAGGTGGGGATGTGCTCGTGGTCCAGAACCGCGGCGCCGGTGTGCGCCGGACGCCAGGTGGGGTGCTCTGCGGACCCCGGTGGGGTGGCGTCGGCGACGGCGTGGCAGTCACCGCTGGTGCATCGCCGCTGCTGGCCGTGGAAGATGACGCCGTACACGAGGCCGGGTTCGGTGACGACGGTGAAGGACAGCAGGCCGTCGCGGTGCACGGTCGTCGCGGCGCCGAGGCGGGTGCTGAACAGGCCGGCGAGCTGCCGGTGCCAGCTGTCCAGGGCCATGCGGTAGGTGGCGCTGCCGGTGCCGTACTGCCCGGCGAGGGCGGTCAGGTGCGCCTCGCAGGCGGCGATCTCGTCGCCGGCGTCGCGGCTGAACTCCAGCCGGTACTGGTCGGGGCGGTGGTCTCGGCCGGTCAGATCCGGGACCGGGATGGCCGGGTCGTCGTAGACCGCGGGCATGAGGTTGGTGAGCTCGAGGGCCAGGGTGACGGCGTCGCCGAAGGCGTTGGCTCGGTTGGTCGCCGCCGCGGTGATCGCCTGCCACTGGGTCTGCGGGATGGCGTACTGGCGCGGGTCGACGCGGTCGTCGGGGCTGCGGTCGGTGACCGTCTCGCCGAGGTCGTCCAGCAGCGCGCCGAACACCCCGACCACGACCGTGACCAGCAGGTCCTGCACGGTCGGGGCGGTGTCGATACGGTCGCGCAGGGCGGTCAGTTCCGTGGTGGTCAGCGGGCGACGGACCCGGTAGCCGGAGCTGGGCCCGGTCGCGGCGGTGGTGTCGGACATGGTTCGGGTTTCCTTTCATAGACGGTGGCCCCAGCGCCGACGTGGGCGCTGAGGGGCGGTGGGGTGGTCTTATGCGGCCTGGAGGGTGGTCATCCGGCGGAAGACGGCGAGGCGTCCGCCGATGGGGATGCCGTGGACGTGCCGGTCGAACAGCAGCGCGGTGAAGGCGTCGAGGTCGAACAGCCGGTCGGGGATGCCGGCGGCGGCCAGGGCGGTGGTCCAGCCGAGGCGGTCGCGTTCGGCGATGGTGAAGTCCCGCCGGCCCGGGTACAGACCGGTGTAGGCGTCGGCGAAGGCGGCGGTGATCTGTTCCGGGCCGGGGTCGGCGCTGGAGCCGGCTTCGAGGCGCAGCCAGTCACCGACCGCCGCCGCGGGCAGGTCGTGGTCGGCGGCGAGCCGTTCGATGGCGCACAGCACCGTCAGGTCGAACGTGTCGCGGTTGTCGGCGTAGCGGCCGTAGCCGTGGACGTTGAGGATGCGCGGCGGTACGGCGGCCAGATCGGTGTTGGTGCCGCCGTCGGCGGCTGGGACGGTCATGCCGGTGACCGCAGCGAGGTGGGCGCAGGATACGTCCGGGTCGGGGGTGATGCGGCTCCAGAAGGTGAGGGTCGGGTCGGCCGGGTCGGCGACGAGGACCCGTGGCCCGGGCTCACGGCCAGGGGTGGGTTCGTCGTCGAGGCCGACCGGGGGGTCGCCGGGGATGCGCTGCTCGCGTTGATCGCGCAGTGCGGCGAGTTCGAGGATCGCGGAGCGGGTGAGCTGGGACAGGGCGGCGGCGGCCTGCTGCTGCAGGTCGAGCTGGAAGGTGCTGAGGTCGGCCGCTGGGGTGATGACCGCGGCAGCGCGGGTGAGCCAGGCGACGGGGGTGCCGTCGACGGACACCACGTACCAGATGGTGTCCGGCCCGGCGGAGGCGGCGATCGGCTGCTGGATGCTGGCATGCAGTTGCAGCGCGGCGTCCGGAGTGAGCTGCCCGGGCGGGATGAGCGCGAACATCGCGCGGCGCAGGCAGCGGCCGCTGAGCCGGGCGGTGGTGACGTCCAGGCAGGCGCTGATCTGCTGCCATGCGATAGCCGGGATGGTGCGGGTCATCGGCGGGTCTCCTCGGTGAGCTGGAGGTCGGCTGGGACGGTGCTGCGCCACGTGCAGGTCATCGGATCGAGCAGCCGCCGGCCGTCGATGGTGATGGCGAGCCCAAAGTCGTCGGGCTGCGCGTCCGCGTCGTCGGGGTCGGTGGTGGTGACGTCTATGTGCAGGTCGCCGCTGATGTCGGTGGGCTGGGTGACGCGGATGGTGTAGCGGCCGGCGGTGACGGTGCCGGTGAGCAGACCGTGCCGGTCCTCGCTCACCTCGGCGTCGAAGTCCCACCGCTCGTCGAGCAGCGGCCGGCCGCTGCCGGAGATGAGCTGACAGACCAGCTCCATGAGGTCGCCGCCGGACGGCTCGTAGGTGCTGTTGAGGTACGCGGTGAGCTCGTCGACAAGGGCGGTGTCGGTGTGCCGAGCGTCCTCGGGCGTCTCGGTGCCGGTGGTCGTCATGTGTGCGCTCCAACAAGTTCACGGGCGGCGGTGGTCGTGCGGATCTGCGGTGTGTCGCCGGTGATCGCTTCGACCAGCGCGGCGACGAGGTCGCGGGCGGCGGGCGGAGTGACGGCGTTACCGGCCTGGCGGACCTGTTCGCGGCGGGTGCCCAGGATCGTGTAGCCCGGGTCGAACGCCATCCCGGCCTGGATCTCGTGCAGGGCGAGCATCCGGAAGAAGCAGTCGAGGGGGTCCAGCGCCGCCGACTCACCACCGTCGAGGAACCCGAACCGGTCTACTGTGGACAATGCGCCCATGGGCTGCTCGACCGGGCGCGGGACGCCGGTGCCGTAGTACGGGATGAGCAGCTCGGGCCAGGTGAGCAGCCCGTGATGGTTCCCGGCTGCGGTGACGGTCGGCAGCGCGTCGGTGACGGCCGGGCGGGCGATGCCGTGGTTGCGCATCGGCACGACGAGGGCGTCCTGGTGCCGGCCCGTCTGGGCACGCAGTGGCCGGTCGACCGGGCGGACGTGCGCGACGGTGGCCCTGCCTTCCAGGCCGACGACCAGCGGCGGCGCCACCAGTTCCGGCGTCGTCGTGGTGCTGCCGGGTACGGGTGGCACGGCGACGCCGTCGTTCTCCCGCGTCGTGCGGGTCGGCATCGGCGTGTCGAGGGGGGTGGCGTCGGTGCGCCAGGTGCCGCCGGTTGGCACCATGAGCGGCCGCGCGTAGCGCGTCAGGCCGTCGGTGATCCGCGCCATCGTCTTGTCGGCCAGGGGTGTGCCTCGGTCACCGATGCGGGTGCCGGGGAGGCTCCAGTCGATCGCCACCGCGGCCGGCAGGACCGCCGGGTGCACGCGGGCGCCCCGACACGCCGCGGTAGGGCAGGCCCACACGTACTGGCCGTGGTCGCCGTAGCGGCCCCACGGCCGGTCCGGGTTCTTCCACGCCTGGATCGGCTTGGCGGTGATGCCGCACCGCTGGCAGGTCGCGTCGGGCCGGGCCCAGCGGCGCAGATCCGGGCAGCGGCCGAGTTTCGCCTGGTGCCCGACGGTATACCAGCGGTCGCGGGACTGCGGCGCCCCGGGGCCGCCGGCCTGGGCGAACATCGAGTTGAGGTAGACGGTGTGCAGGCAGTAGCCGAGGTCTTCCAGGGCGATGCGCCAGGCCCGGTAGGGCATCCACTTGACGACCTCGACGACGTTCTCCACGACGAACCCGAGGTACGGACGGCCGGCGAGGAGTTTCACCTCGACGAACCGCACGACGTCCCACATCGTCGCCCTCGAGCGTTCCGCGGCCTCGTCGGGCAGGGTCTGGTTGAACAGGTCCGGGATCTTGTCGGCGTCGCGGATGCCTTTGGCCTGGGAGTGGTTCGTGCACTCCGGGGAGACCCAGAGCAGCTCGGTGGAGGGGTAGCGGCGCGGGTCGACCTGTGAGATGTCGGCGCAGTCGTGCGCCGCGTGCGGCAGGTTGTGCGCGTGGGTGTCGATCGCCCGCCGCCAGTGGTTGGCGGCCATGACGGTCAGCACGCCGTGGACGAGTTCGGCGCCGAACGAGGAGCCGCCGGCGCCGCAGAACAGATCGGTGAGGGTCAAGGACACGAGGAGCCTCCAGACACGCAGCGACGGCGGGAGCCCCACGCATGTGCGCGGGGCTCCCGCCGTCGAAGGGACAGCACGGATCAGCAGGTCAGCCGACGGTGACGAGGTCCTCCTCGGTCACGTCGGCCGGCTCGTCGTCCACGGTGGAACCGTCATCGGCGCCGACACCGTCAGCGCGACGACCGGGCAGGGCTTCGGCGTCGGTGGCCGGGTCGGCACCGTCACCAGCCGTGCTCTCCTCGTCCTCGTCGTCCTCGTCGCCGGTGGCGCCAGGGTTGGTGAGGGAATCCAGCAGGGTTGCCTCGGCGTCGGCGAGGACGTAGCCGTCGGCGGTGAGCCGCTCGTACCAGAACACGACCGCCCGCCGGTCCAGGGCCCACGCGTCTTCCTGGGTGGTGAAGGCGAGGTTGCGTTCGTGTGCGCAGACCCAGCGGGCGACGAGGGCCCGGCGCAGCCGGTCCTCCCCGGCGGTGGCGAGGACCTCGTCGCTGGTACCGCCGAGCGCGGCGTACAGGCCGTCGACGTCGGCGTAGTGCACGCGGTGCATCCCGGTGAGCTGTCCGCGCAGCGCGTGCGGGAACAGGGCCTTGGCGGCCTTCGCCGAGCCGTACTGGTCCCTGATGAACGCGTGCCGGACACCGGCGGCGACCTGGAGCGCGGCGAGCTGCTCGGCGTGGGCCCGCTCCCGCTCGGCGCGCAGGGCGAGTTCCTCGGCGGACAGCCCCGGCCCGTTGCTGGGCTTAAACCGGGTGTAGCCCCACGCGGCCGGGTCCTTGCAGTACACGACGGTTCTGGCGCCGCTGCCAACCTTCTCCACGAACGCGGCGAAGCCCGGCATCGTCTGCACCGTGGCCGGATCGAGCTGGTTGCCGTCGGCGTCGGCGAGGTGCCGGGCGTCGACCTCGGTGCTGCCGTAGCCGAAGCTCTTCGGCTTGCTGGTGATCTGCACGCCGGCCAGGACGAGCTCCGCCTTGGCGATGGCGGCGGCCTTCCCGGCGTCGCGCTTGGACAGCTCACTGGCCAGGGCGTGCTTGAAGCTGTAGCCGGACCCGGCGTTGAGGACGCGTGCGAGGGCCTTCGGGTCGTCGGTGAGCTTGTCGAGGTCGGCGGACTCCTTCAGGGTGAGCGTGCCGTTGTCGACGGCCGTGACCGCCGCCGCGGGCAGCTGCCGCAGCTTCAGGCTCTGCTGCACCGCAGGCAACGGGATGGCCCGGACCTTGGCGATCGCCTCCGGCGTCCAGTCCAGCAGAGTGAGCTGGTAGTACGCCTCGGCCTCCTCGGACGCGGTGAGCCCGACCCGGTGACCGTTCTCGGCGAGCTGCGCGATGATCTGCAGCGCCTCACCCTCGTCGGAGGCGACGATGCACGGCACCCGGAACATCTTCAGCGCGATCGCCGCGTACTTCCGCCGGTGCCCGATCATGATCTTCTTGGCGTTGTCGCGGCCGTCGACGAAGGTCGGGATGACGACCAGCGGGCACAGGATGCCGATCAGCGCCATCGACGCCTTCAGGTCCTCCAGGTCGCCGATGTCCTTGCGGGCGTTGTTCGGGTTGTCGATCAGGTCCCGCGGGTCCAGGTATTCGGCGATGAGCGGCGGCAGGTGGTCGATGACCTCTGGGGCCTCCTCGACCGCGGTCTCCCGATCGAGGAGTTCACCGTCGATGACCTCGCCGAACGCTTCGATCTCACTGCCCATGCTCTGGGCATCGTCATCAGGGGCGTCGCCGGGGGCGACGGGCAGGACTGTGATGCTCATGCTGTTCGTCCTTCGTGGAGGGTGGAACGGATCACCGCCCTCCCGGGGTCCGCGTGCGGGCCGGTGGGCGGTGCTGGCCCGATCCGCCCGGCCGACCGATCGGCGCAGGCACGCAAGGCCCACCCGGCCCGCGGAGACTGTGCCGCCTGCGTCGGGTGTCCGGGTGGGCCTAGCGGGACCAGACGGGGTCGGCCAGGATCGAGGGCCCGGCATCCGCACCCGGCCGCCGCGGCACCGGCTCGGAACCACCGCCCGCCCGGCCCCTCCGCTTTCCCGCAACGGTCGGCAGGCTGCTCCTCGGCCACGGCCAAGCGTCGCCTCCGCAGCCCCTGTCTTGCCGGACCATCGCGACGGCACCCGGGACATCAGCAGCTGGCGGCTGTGCGCCGCAGCGGGCTTCCTGCCGGTGGCCGGTCGTTTGGGAAGCCGGGCAGGTCCCGGTCAGCGGCCCGGGCGGCTGCGGTGCGGGGTCGTCCAGTGCTGGCGAGCTTGCTGGTAGCCGGTGCGGTAGCCGGCGCCGTTGCTGGCGCAGCTGGGGCACAGCCCCACGGTCGGCCCGGCCATGCCGAACTCGGCGGGGTCGAGGCTGAGCCCGGCGGAGAAGGGGCCGAGGACGCCGCGGGGGTCGTTGTCGCCGTCGTCGCGGCCCCACAGCAGCCACCGGCACAGCACACAGCGGCCCTGGTAGCGCATGGTGCGGTCGCCGCTGGACCAGCCGTCGAACCACACCTGTACCGGCATGGCCACAGCGGCTGCGGCGGTGAGCTGCGGTGCGGTGACGCGGACCGGCTGGTGCTGCGGCACGCTCAGCAGGTGTTCCGTGCCGGTGGCGGCCCCCGGCAGCGGTTTGGTGAGGCGCACGACCCGGCAGGCGGACATCGAGCCGGACGCGGCGAACGCGTCGGTGGGCAGCCGGTGGTGGCTGCCGTGGTGTTCGATGAACGCCCGCGCGTCGGCGTGCTGGGTGCCGCTGCGGTAGGACAGGCTGTCCGGGACGACGGCGACGAGCCAGCCACCGGGCCGCAGCAGATGCCAGGCCATCCGGACATGGTCCAGCCAGATGTGCGGATCGTCGGGCAACGCGAACGGCGGGTTCATCACGACCCCGTCGAACATGATGCCGTCGGCGGTGGCCCTGGCGGCGTACTGCTCGAACGTGCTCGTGTGCACCTGCACGGCGGGGTCGGCGGCCTGGTGGTCGGCGGTACAGACGGCGGCGCGGACCGGGTTCGGTTCGACGGCCACGACCCGCACAGCGGGGTTGGCGCGGCGGATCGCCGCGACGAGCGCGCCGTCCCCGGCGGACGGCTCCAGGACCACGGCGCCGGCGGGCAGGAACCGCAGGTCGGTGTTCGGCACGTCGCACAGTTCGTCGGCCAGGTCCTCCGGGGTCGGCACATAGCCGTCACGGGCGCGGTCGGGAGCCGGCGCAGCACCGGTGCGCAGCGCGTCGGTGATGAGCTGGTCGACGAGCCGTCCGCGGGCGGCCGGGTCGCCGCGTCCCGCATTGCGGACGGTGTGTGGCACCGTGGTGGACGCGGCCCGGGCGGGCCGGTGGCGGCCCGATGTCGAGCTGGTGGTCATGAGCGGCTCCTGTTCGAAAATGATGGAGATGCGCCGGAACAGCGCGGCCCCGACCACCCGTCCAGCGCAGGCGCGGACGGACGGTCGGGGCGGCGTGCGGATGGGATGCAGATGCGGACGCTGGCAGCAGGCTTGGATGCGGCACGCGGGCGGTGCCGGCCGCCGGCGGAGATCGACTCCGGTGAGGTTGGGGGCCGGCTCTAGCTACCTCGGTTCGGCACCGAGGAACGTGGTGTGGCCGTCGACAGCGACGCGGATCGATCGGCTGGCAGCGCCAGGTGCTGTAGTGACAGTGATCGCGAGCTGTGGCCCGGCATCGGTGTTGGCGATACGGACGGTCGCGGTCCCGAGACCGGGGAAGTCCACGACACCGGCCGGGGCTGCCACTGTGGTGCTGTCGAGTCGCACGGTCACCCCGTTGCCAGGGCGGCGGTAGGGCAGGCAGGCCCGACCGGTCCGCCGCACGATCATCGTGACGAGGTCGAGGAGCTGGACCGGGTCGTGCGGACGCTGCAGCAGGCCACGGATCCTGTCGAGCGCGTCGCTGTCGGTGGCCGCAGCCGGGTCCCGGCGCCACGGCATCATGAGCGCTGCCCTCCGCCGCGACCGTCGGTCTGACGCCGCCGGTCCACGGCCCCCGCCGCCGCGGGCCGCAGCTGGTCGGTCAGCCACGCCAGCTCGGTCGGGGCGAGCGTCACGTACGACGCGTGCAAGGCCGCTGCCGTGACGAATAGCTCGACGTCGGCGCGGCGAGCCACAAGCACCAGCAACTGCCCGCGCCGGCCCGCCGTGGCCGGCCACGCACCGGCAACCGTCTGCAGGGCGGTACCCGACCGGTCGGCGCCGAGCAGGGCAACGTCGAGCAGATCGGCGCCGATCAGCACAACCGCGGCGCCGACGCCGTGCCGCTGCGCGGACGCCAGATCCGGGTACTCGGCGAGGTCCGCCCCGGCCCGGTCCGCGCACCGGCGGACCTGCGCACGGACGGCCCCGTCGCCGGTGACGAGCAGCACCGACGCCGACGCGGCACGGTCGGCAGCGAGGCGCGGCCCCCGGCCGGCAGCGCGACGGCTGCCGGCCGGGTGGTCGGCGCGCTTGTCGGTGGGGTTCACCGCAGGTCCGCGACGGTGGGACTGGTCGGCGGCAGCGGCCACACGGGGATGAGCTCGGTCGGACGGATCCGGGACTGGATCGCGCCAACGACAACCCGGGTGATGGTGTTGCTCGGGTCGACGGCCGCGGCGCGGCGAGCGGCGGCCATGGCGAGGACCGACTCCCCACGCCGCCACGCGCACCACGCGGCGAGCGAAGCGGGAGCGGTCACGTACCGCTCCGGGACCCGGCGGGTGACGTCCAGCCACAGGTTGCGCTGCCACATCAGCTGGTCCGTCTGCTGCCACGCCGCATCCCGCACCTGCGGACGCCGCAGCAGCAGCGCCAGGCGGGCGACCTCGTCGGTGGTGAGGCGCTGGTCGAGCATCGCCCGCTCCAGCAGTTCGTCGAGCTCCACCAGCTCCGGCCGGTGGATGGTCCGGGCCTGCGGCAACGCGGCCTGCACGGCGGCCTGCGCGACGGGGTCGGGCGCGGCCAGGGCGAGCAGCGCGGCGCGGGACGGCAACGCCACTTCACCGAGGACGGTCGAGTGCGCAGCGATCGTGGTGGCCTTCGGGTCGAACGGCGCACCGGTGACCGCGGCGCACGCGCAGCCGGTGTTCAGGCAGTAGAAGTAGCCGCCGGAAACGAGATAGGTGGAGAACACCTGCACGTGCCGGCTCATCGCGTCGGCGACGGCGGTGACGGAACCGGACGCGGTCAGCGGGCCGTAGCCCACGATCGCGATCATTGCCGCGTTCGAGCGGTTGGCGGCATCGAGCTGGTCGTCGACGACGACCTGGGTGGGTGCGTCGATAGCGATGGCGCTGGTGGCGAGGACTCGTCCTCCCGGCCCCAGGTAGAGGGTGACGATGCTGTCGGACGGGTGGAACTCCAACAGGTAGGGAATCTTGCCCAGGAGATCCTCCGGGCCGTGCAGCCGCTGTGGTGCGGAAGCGTTGAGCATGAGCACTCCAATCACAGGCACGACCAGCGAACGCCGATCGGCGCCGAACCCGGACAGCCGCCGGGCCCGGCGTGGGGCAGCGCCGGGTCGGTGTGCGCCGTCCCGGGCCGCGCTGACCCGATGCGCAGACCGTCCCGATGGCCGCGGCCAGGCACGGCCGCCGGCCCGTTTGCTGCCACCCGGTGAACGGGTGCGTGCTCCTGCGCGGCGGTGGAGGAGGTACTGGCCGGCGTGCCTTGCCGGGCAAGGGCAGGGACGGTACAAGCGCGGCAGGGCAGCCGCGTCCGGACGGCACCAGACCCGGGCGGCTCCTGCACGCCGAGGCTTTCGTAGACAGCCGTTGTAGTACGGGGTGGTCCGCACCGGCATCGCCGGTGCGGACCACCCGCCGGCCGCGGACCGGGCATCACCTCGGTGCCGGCGTCGGTCGGCCCGAACGGCTGTCGGCCGCGAACCGGTGGGAGGACTGGCGTCGCAGAGCACCCGCCAGGACCGGGCGAGCATCTTGCGCAGCGACGCCGTAACGTCGCCGATCTGCGCCGGCGGCCGCAGCCCGCCCCGGGCCGGCAGCCGGACCACCCGGGATCGTCAGTAGCGGGCGCCCGCGGTGAGGATGAGAGCCTCGGCGACGTGGTCGTCGCTGGGGAGGTCTCGGCCGGCGAGGTCGGCGAGCGTCCACGCGAGGCGCAGAACGTGGCCGGCCGTGCGGTAGGACACCGTTCCGGTGTCGATCGCATTGCGCAGCTGCGCCAGATCGACAGGTCTGATCCGAGTGCTGCCGTGCTGCAGGACGGCGTGGGGAACGTCGTGGTTGGTCGCGGTGACGTGCGGCGCCCACCGGGCCCTCGCCGCGGCCCGAGCTGCAGCGACCCGGGCGGCGACCACAACGGACGATTCGCCGGATACTGGACCGGGAGGTGACATCGGCGGCACGACCGCACGGATCGCCACCCGGGTCAGCAACGGCTGCAGGCGCTGCAGGTAGCGCCGACGCCGTACCGGCGTACAGGTGCAGCCATCAAGGTCGTCGCACGGGCAGCCGCTGGTGGTCACGACGAGCTGAGCGCGGGCCGGGTAGGCGACCGGACCGTCAGGGCCGGCGAACCGGATCCATTCGGTGTCCAGCGGCGCGGACAGGGCCTCGAGGGTGTGGCTTCGGAACTCGGCGGCGTCCGCGAGGAACAGGATGCCGGCGAGGGCGAGGCTCACCGCGCCGGGTTTGCGGCGCGTGCCGATCAGCGCGGGCGTGCTGCTGGTGTGGTGCGGCGCCTGCCACGGTGGCCGCCGCATGGCGGCTACCTGCGCCGGGACGAGACCGGCTGCCCGGTACAGGTCGGCGACCTGCCGGCTGGTGTCGTCGTCGAGGTCGGGCAGCAGGCCGGGCAGACACCGCGCAACCGCGGTGGTGGCGCTCGGGGTGCCGATCATAGCCAGGCGGTGACCGCCGGCGGCGGCGACCTCCACGAGGCGGCGGCCCAGATGCTCGGCCGGGATCTCGGCAAGGTCGGCGACCGGAACCCCCGGGCTCGGCCACCCGGCCCCACCCGGCCTCGCCGGACCGGTTGCGGTGGCAGTGTCGTGGGCCGCGGCGGCATACAGTTCGTCGACGAGTTCCCGCAGGTGGTGGGCGTACCAGACGGTAATGCCCGGCACGGAGGCCGCGATGGCACACGCCCCTGCGGGCGCGATCACCAGCGCGGCGCCCGCCGCAGCGGCGGCCGTCAGCCGCTCCGTGACGTGACGCGGGGTGCGCAGGCCGCCGTCCAGGCCGAGCTCACCGACCAGGACCGCGCGGGCAGCGCCGGTCGGGACCTGACCGGACGCGGCAAGAATCGCCACGGCGACCGCGACGTCCAGGCCGGCGTCCGGGACGGTCGGTGTGGCCGGACCGACCTCGACGGTGACCGGGCGGGAGGGCCAGCGGAGGCCGGTGAAGGTAACCGCGGCCCGGACCCGGTCCAGCGTGGCCCTGGTGTCGTCCGGGTCCAGACCGGTGATGGCGACGACCGGCGCCCCAGCAGCCGCCGTGCCGGCCGCGCTGGCGTGGATGACGACGAGGCGGGCGGTGTCACCGGTGACGGCGACCGCGGTGACGGTCACTGGTACGTGCTGGTCGTCGTGAAGTTCGTGCATGTGTCCTGCTCCTGACGGGTCGTGGGTGCCGGTCCTGGTCGCACAGCGAGCCCGGCCGGTTGATACCGGCCGGGCTGCGATGGGCGGGTTCCCTGCATGCCTGCGGCGCCCGCGATCGCGGCGGTCGCCCGCGATCGCGGCGGTCGGGGCCGGATTCGCAGCCTCTGTCGCGGATGACGACGAGAGGCGGTCGATGTCGGGTGACCGCCGCGATCGGTGTGCGCCACGAGGGTGGCTACACGCGGCTGGGCGTGGCTGCGGTGCCGGTGCGCTGGCTGGTGAGGTGCTGGTAGACCTTGGCGGCGGTGAGCGGCTCACCGGTGCGGTTGGACGGTGCGCTGATCGGTCGCCAGCCGAACGGGTCGCAGGCCAGCCACGTGCTGCCGGTGCCGTCCGAGCTGGCCGGGTCGTACTCGATGTGCACGACGTCGCCGGTCGACAGGGACCGGAACCCGAGCAGCCGGTACACGCAGCCGGCCAGGAACGCGGCTTCACCTTCGGGCGTAGTCCGGCGGGTTTCGAGGTCGTGGAGGTCGGCGTTGCACGCGTCGAACGCCCACTCGGCAACAGCATCCGCGTCCCAGCCGACCGGAGGAGTGAACCGGTGCGACGTGGTGGCGGCGAGGACCTGCCCGTCCCGGTACGGGCTGAACCAGGTGCGCATGTTGTGGTACATGGTGACCATCAGCATTTCGAGGGTTCCTTTCGCAATGGCCGCTCGCGGACCGCTGCGCCTGACGCGGTCCCGGCCGGGTGTGGCCGGCGAGACGAGGCGCGTGCGGTCCGTGCGGGTGGGCGACCCGGGGCGGGATGCCGTCCTGGGCCGCGCTGACCCGATGTGCGGACCGTCCCGACGGCCGTGGCCAGGCCAGGCCCGCCGGCCGCCTTGCTGTCTGCCGGGCCGCAGGTCTATCCGCCGGGAATGTTGTGGTCCGGGTGCTGGCCGGCGGGCTTGCCGGGCGAGGACGGGGACGGTACAAGCACGGCAGGGCAGCCGCGCCCGGACGTTCCCCAGACCAGGTGCCACCGCGATGGCACCTGCACCGCCGTGAGCCGCTACCGGCGTCCCGTGGCGGACGGCCGCAGTTCAGTTCGACAGTGCGGCACGGAATCAGCTGGCGGTCGTGCAGTGCGGGAACTGGTCCTTGGCGGTTACCGCCAGCGGACCAAGATCCCGGTCGAATCGATGCCCAGACCGAGGCTCAGCACTACGCGATGTGGCATACCAAACGCCTCCTGGACGTCGAAGATCCGGGCGTGGACGCAAGCTGCGGCACGCCCGGATCAGGGGCGGGAGATCGCCGACGTCACGTCGTCGGCGCCGTGTTGCGGTGACGTCGGGCCTGTAACCCGTGCTGGCGGCAGCACGACGGGCCGACGCTGCGTCGTCTACAAGGGACACTCGGCGGCGTATGAGCGTCGTCGGTGCGGTGCTGCGGTCGGTACGGCCGCCGGTTGGTCTGCGCTCCCGGTGGTGGTGCGGTGTTGTCATCGGTCGTGTCGAGCTCGCCGGTGAGGTCGCCCAGGATGGTCTTGGCCACGCGCAGGACCGTGTCAGCGGTCTGCTTGACCAGACTGATGTCACCGTCGGCCCAACCCAGGACGTAGGCGTCGCTGTAGGCGGCGGTGTGGAGGTCGAGCGCGGCGCACACGATGTGCGCGACCGATTCCGCTTCGGTCTCGCACCGGCCGCGGTGGATGATGACGCCGTCCTGGTCGTCGCCGAGGTGGCCGCAGCGGATGTGGCCGAGCTCGTGCAGACCGGTTTTGACTAGCTGGGCCGGGGACATGCCGTCGCGGAGGAGGACCTGCCGTCTGGTGCCGGCGACGGTGACGCCGTTGGCGTCGCCGAGGTAGCGGCTGCCGGGTACGACGAGGTCGAAGCTGTAGCCCTCGTCCTTGATGAGCTTGACCACGTCGTCGAACGCACCGGTCGGGTCGTCTCCGGTGAGCAGCTGCGGGAGACCGGCAGCGGTGACCCTGCGCCGTCGGAGGACCTGGATGGTCGGCACGGTGAATGGATCCCCGTCGGTCTGACTGATGTCGAAGGTCGACTCGAGGAGGAACCCGACGAGCTGGATGGCGGGACGGCCGTCCGGGTCGCGGCGGACCTTCCGCCCGGCGGCTTCCCACTCGGTGGCCTGCGCCTTGGTCGGGCGGCGCCGGTTCGGCGCCCACACCTTGAAGCCGGTCTCGCCTTTGCGGACCTGCCGGCCGTGTTTGAGCCAGCCGCTGCTGCCGTCCTTCTTGCCGTAGGGCATGAAGTATCGGGGCTGGATGCCGCGTTCGGCGGCCTGCATCATCAGCAGCAGCTGGTTCATGGTCCTGTAGCGGGCGCCCCAGAGGGCGACCGTGTCAAGGAACTCGATCCAGTGCGCCGGTTCGGCCGCCATCCGGGTGAGGCGGGCTTCGAAGTCGGTGTGGGCGTGTTCGAGGAATTCCGCTCGCTCCTGTGCGGTGCTGGATCTGGCCATGACATGGGTCTCCTGTTCTGTGTTGTGTGCGCGGCGTCCCGGTTGTGTTGCGACGCTGTGCAGCAGGTACGCCGCGGGACAGCGCCATCCCGGCAGGGCACGTCGCCGATCCCGGGGCGCGCCGACCCGCCGGGTCCTCTGGGCGGCCGTCTGCCAGGTGTGGCGTGACGCGCGACCGGGAGCGGTATGGCAAGTGCTCGCACGTTCGGTCTCATCCAGTGATCCGTGAAGTCCACGGTGGGGAGTCGGAGACGCACTGATGTCCCGCCAGTCGAGCAACCTTCGGATACGGTGTCTGCCGCGAGTCCTTTGTCGACACTTGCGGCGAAGGTCGACAGGGCATCGGCGGAGATGCGCCATGTCCGCGACAGGGGACCGGGTTCAGCTGGTTGTCGCAGGCTGGCCCTGGTCGCGGATCTGGTCGGCGTCGAGGTGATGGACCACGGTCCACTCCTGGTTGTCGTTGGGCCCGGCCCAGACGCCGACAGTGCCGGCGTTGAAGTCGATCCCGACGATGTCCAAGGGGTAGCCGGCCGGGTCGCCGACGGTCACGAACACCACGGCGTCCTCGAGATCCGGGTCAACGAGGATCGTCTGCGTGGCCCAACCGGTCACGAGACTGACCGGTACACCGCCCGGTGCGTCGTCGTCGGGTGCTGCGGTCATTGACTCGGCCATGCCGGGGGCCGCGGCCGGCTGCTGCGCTGCACGGGCGCCGCTTTCGGCGGTCTCGAAGGTTGTCGCGGCTGGCGTTGTGGCGTCTGCTGCGGTTTGGTCGGTGACTTGGACGAAGTGCCGGATCGTGTCGTTGACCCGGGTGGCGATCGCAGTGAGGGCCTGGATGGCGGCGTGCAGCGCGGTGGCCCCGACGGTGCCGCCGCCGGCGATGCACAAGCGTGGGATCAGTTCGTCGGGGGCCAGGTGGCCCGCGCTGAGGTCGACGGGACCGTACCGGACGGTGAGCACGGCCCCGCCGTCGCCGGCCGGGGTGCGTCTCGCGTCGGTGGTGGGCCAGACCGCGACGTCGGACACTCCGGCGCCGAGCCGCCACACGGTGGCCGGGAGACGGTCGATGAGCAGCTTCTGCGCCCGCAGCCCGGCGCTGTCGTCGGGGTCGGCTCGGTCGTACGGGGCGGTGGCGAGCCGGGGTAGCGCCTGCTGGGTGTCCACGGTGCGGAACCAGTCGGCGAATGCGGCCGGGTCGAACACGACGCCCGGTCCGGTGACCGGCCCGGCCGCGATGAGCAGTTCGGCGGTGCGGTCGTGGATCGGTAGCCACAGCGCGGTGTCAGCGTCGCGCGGGTTGTCGCTGTCGCTGGCGTACACGTATACGTCGGCGACGTCGTCGTCCGGGCGGCCGTCGACGGTTGGCGTGAGGTACACGTACCGGCTGTCGTATAGGCCCACGACGTGCCAGCCGACGCTGAACCCGTCAGTCCATGGGTGGACGGTGACCGGGCCGATCATGTCCAGCCGGACGGTGCCGGTGTGGGTGTCCGGGTCGTGCTCGCCGGCGTCGCTGGTTCGGGTGCACACGTCGACGGACGGCTCCTCGCCGTCGCCGGGGTCAGCGGGCAGGGTCAGATACACGAGAATGGTCAGGCCGCCGCGGCTGGCGCGGAACCCGATTCGGCCGTCCGGGTCGTGCCACGGCGTGAAGGTGACACCCCACCGGGTGCTGAACTGCTGGTCGGCGGGGAACGGCCCGCTGCTGATGGTCATGGTCGGGTTCCTCTCGCGGTGATCTGGGGTTCGAGGCGGTGCGGCGCAGAGCGGCGTGTGGTCAGCTGCGGGCGGCGGCGCGGAGCAGGTGCAGGGCCTGCTCGGTGGCGTAGCGGGGGCCGTAGAAGCCCCAACAGGCATCGACCTCGACCCACTCGGGCGCCTGCATATGTCCACAGTGGATGCTGTGGTGAGGGGTGGTGGTGTGTTCGACGATCACTCCGTAGACGTCGCCGTCCAGCCATGCCTGCCATTCGTCGCGTTCGCCGGTGAGGTCGGTGGCGCCGGTGATGCCGACGTGTTCGCGGTAGCGGCTGGTGTCGAAGGTGAGCACGGTGGTGTCGCCGCTGGTGACGGTCGCGACGGTGGTGGTGCCGTGGGACAGCCGCAGGTAGCGGGCGAACAGGTCGTGGTCGTTGAAGTGCTGCCAGGCGTACTTGATGTGGCTGGCGTGCTGGTCCTGATACACGTCGGCGGCGACCCGCACTGACCGGTCGCGGTCGATCAGGAGGGCGGGTGCGAGGGCGTCGCCCCATGGTTGGCCGGCGTCGTCGTCGACGATCAGCCGCGCCCGCCAGCCCGGCCGGCGCCGGTCGGTCACTGCATCGGTCTCGTCGTACTGGTCCATGTTGGGTCTCCAAACGGGTGGCAATCTGGTGGCGACCGTGACGCCGGATGCGGCAGCGATGTGGTTGCGTCGCCGACGGTGGCGTGGCCGCCGATGGGCGCTGGTGATGAGGACCCGCAGCCCGCCGAGCGCCATGCGCCGTCACAGCCCTGGGGCAGGCCGGGCACCGCAGTGGCCGGTCCGCCGCCGGTGGCCGGCCCGAACAGGGCTTGACGGCGGACAGCCCGGGCGGGAGCGTGCGTCCTCGAACCAGTCCATGAGGTCAGGCCGCAGCCGTGCAACGGCACCAGGACGCACCAGCGGCGATGTCAGCAGCCGGGCTGCGCTTGCGGCGCGAACGCGGATGTCTGGGTGGCGGTCCCGAATCGCGCCGACCATGCCGAATACGTCGGTGCGGTTCCGTACGCGCCTCCGCCGCAGCCGCAGCCGGGGTGATCTCTACCGCGGCTTACAGGTACGGGTGCGCCTTCGGCTGCGCGTCGCTGGCCCTGCGTGGCGGTTACGAGGGGTACACCTCCACCACCAGCGGCACCCCGGCGGTCTCCTCCTCGGGACGCCGGTCGTCGATGTGGACGTAGATCTCCTGGACGCCGTGTGGGCCGTAACGGCCCCGGATCTCGAGGTCGACGCCGTGCACGGTCATGACGACCAGTTCTTTCAGGTCGTCGCTGCCGACGTCGGTGCTCACCTCGAAGGCGCGCAGGTCGAGCCGGGTGGCCAGGTCACCGGCGGCGATGAGGGCCTCGGTCGTCTGTGGCGGGGTGAGGGTGCCGGAGCCGGCCCGGGCTGTGGCCGTACGCAGGTCGGCGATCGCGGCGGTGAACGTCGTCCCGGGGGTCGGCACGGGCCCGGTGGTGTCGGTCAGGTCGGCGACAGTCGAGGCGGTGGCGGTCGGTGGCCGGCCCGGTGTTGGTGCGGCGAGGGTCGTCTCGTAGGTGGTGTAGAGCTGGCTGGCGAGAGCGGCGATCGCGTCGAGGACCGCTGCGGTGGAGGCGACCGGCCCGTCGTGGCGGGTTGTCGACGAGTCCGGCCGCCACTGTGGTGAGGCGAGCGTCAGGGTGCCGTTGACGGTGACCAGCACCCGCAGGCCACCGTCGCGGTACGCGCCGACGGTGGTCGGCTCGGCGACGACTGCGGTGATCGGTGCGCGCCAGCGGAACACGCCGAGTTCGGCGCAGTGCTGGACGAGGTCGGCGACGTCGGTGCCGAAGCCGTGGGTGTGCGGTTGAAGGAACTCCGGGAATCCGGACATTTGAGGGTCGCCAGCCAGTTCCAGGCGCAGCATTTCGGCGTCAGTGAGGTGCGTGTGGTCAGGCTCCGTGTGCTGGTGGAAGGCGGCGTTGTCGAAGACGACCGTGGGAGGTGCCGGGCGGCGGTCGCGGAGGCGGTCACCGTGCCGGTCGGCGGCGGCCGGGTGGGTCATGCCGGGCTGGTAGAGCGCGTACGGCAGCCCGTGGTGGCGGGCGTGGTAGAGCGCGATGTCCGCGGCCCGGAACGGCTTGCTGGGATCCGGTAGCGCGCCGGGCAGCGCCAGCCCGACGACGCACGACACCCCCGGCACCGGGCGGTCGCCGCCGGTACCGTCGCCGGTGGGGAGCGGCTGCGCGCGGCTGACGGCGGCGCGGACCAGGCCGGCGGCTTCGATGAGCTGGTCGCGGGTGATGGCGTCGGGGAGCAGCAGGACGAACTCGTCGCCGCCGAGCCGGCCGATGACGGCACTCGGCGGGGCGATCTCGGTGAGCCGGGCGGCGACGCCGCGGAGCATCGCGTCGCCGGTGTCGTGACCGAAGTGGTCGTTGACCGCCTTGAACCCGTTCAGGTCCAGCAGCAGCATCCCCGGCGCCGACCGCAAACCGCGCAGGGCGTCGTAGAGCCCGTCCCGGTTGCGCAGCCCGGTGAGGCCGTCGACGCCGAACATGTCGGCTCGACGGCGCCACCACCAGCTGAACGCGGCGACTTGGAGCAGTTCGACGATGCAGGCCAGCACTCCGGCAGTGATGTGGTTCATGGCTGCTCCTTCCAGACAAACAACAAAAGCGGCCCGCCGGATGGCGGGCCGCTTGACCGATCTGAGGCAGGGCCTTGCGACGGGATTGGGCACCAAGGCCCCGGGCGCCCTGCCGGGCTACGCCGGTGTCTGCGCCGGCGGGCCTTCGACGCTCTCGGCGAGCGACGCACGGACCTGGGCCTCGAGCGTCGGCCGGTTCGGCTGGTCCGGGTGTTTGGGGTACGGACCGAACGGCAGGGCCTCGTGGTCGTCGACCAGGCCCGGTCAGCCGGCCAGGAGCTGGGTGACGGTGGTCGGGTCGATGCCGGCGTCGATGGTCGCCGTGAGCAGCTGGGCGAGCCGATACTCGGGGTCGGCGTCCAAGGCGCGCTGCAGGGCGACCCGGGCCAGGGCCATCCGGCCGGTCTGCATCGCGGTCAGGGCGAGCAGCGAGGCGGGTGCCGTGCTGAACCTGGGTTCGGCGCGGCGGACCAGGTCGGTCCACAGCTGCAGCTGCCACGGTTCGCTGGTGGCCGCCTGGGCGGCGAAGTCGCGCACCGAGTCGATGTCCAGCAGCACGGTCAGGGTCGCGGCGTGCTCGTCGTCGATCGGTTGCCCGGCCCGGTAGCTGTCCATGGCCTGGGTCAGGTAGGTGCGCGCCGCGCCCTGCAGCGCGCGTCCGACCGGGGTGTCCAGGGCGGTGTCCGGGTCGCTGCCGTCCGCCGACGCGGCGCTTTCGAGCAGTTCGAGGAGGAACGCGCAGGACCGGACGGTCGCGGCGATCATGGTGTCGCGGGCCGGGCCGGTGACCGGCGCCAGGCTGGCCGCGAGCGCGTCACGGCTGGACTCGGCGACCACGCCCGCGAAGACGGCGGCGGCGGTGACCGGGCTGGTGGCCGGGTCGAACGAGGTCCCTTCCGGCGGGCAGCAGTCCGGGTCGTCGCAGTCCAGGTGCCAGAACCGGCCGTCTGCCACGCGCAGCACCGCACCGGTCGGGACGCCCGCCGCGTGCAACGCCTGTGTCGCGACGCTGACCGCGCGCTGGACAGGCTCGGCGGGGCCGTAGCCGGCCAGGGTGACGTAGACGCCAGGCTCCGAGTCGATCTTGGCGGTCACCTGGTCCAGGCCGGCGCGCAGCGGCTGCAGGTCTTCGTCCGTGCCGGGCAGGCTCAGGCTGGCACCGAAGCGGATGCCGGACGTTTCGTGGAGCACGATCAGCACCAGACTGGAGTGCGGTTGGTAGCCGAGGCCGAATGGGATCAGGGCCAGCAGGTCGGCGGGGCCGGTGATGCGCACGGTGGGTCGGTCGGTGGAGGTCATCGGGTTCCTTCCGGTGTCGGGATGTGTGCCGCCCGGGACACGGACGTGCCCGGCGCATCGACCGCCTCGTGATCGGCGGCGAGCGGGACCGGTGCCGACCGGGTCGACAGCGGTGGTGGTGCGGTCGGTGCGGTGCCGTCCGGTGTCGTCGGACGGTCGGATGCCGAGGTCTCTTACGCGGCCAGGCAGCGGTGTCCAGTGCCACGGCTCTGTCCGCGACCCCGGGCCGCGTCGTGGGTCTCGCAGCGACGCGGCCAATCGGCCGGTGACCGTTGCTACGGTCGTCGGTTCGGGAACGTATCGACGTCGAGCGGCGGGATTCGTGCTCGACGTCGATGGAGCGGGCGGCATCGCGGCGGCTGCTGGCAGGCAGCGGAGTCGGCGTAGGCGGTGGTGTGGCGCGACCGTGCGGCTTGGGCTCGCCGGGCTGTTGCGGCGGTCCGGGCGGCGCCTGAGCTGATCGACGCTTACCGTCGGGTGAAGGTCACGTCGGCTCGGGCGGTGGCGGTCCGGTGGTGAAGCTGGCGGCGGTGGCGAGGGCCTCGTCGGCGCGCAGCAGGGTGGTGCAGGCGCTGATCGCGTCCAGCAGCCAGTCGGTGACGTTGTAGAGCGGGTTAGCGGTGTCGGCTGTTTCGGCTTCGCGGTGCAAGAACCTCAGGTTGAGCGCGGCGACCTGCAGTAGGGACAGCATGGTGAAGGTCGTCTGATCGGCGCGGACCGTGTCCAAGCAGCGCTTGATCGCGATCGTGAGCGCGTGCAGGTCCCGCGGATGTCCGTCAGGGTCGGCGGTGGCGGCGGCCGTGGCGACGTGCAGGTCGAGCAGGCACGACCTGAGTAGATGCCCCAGGGTCCGGTGTGCCTCGGCGCGGGTGCGGGCCAGGTGGTCGACCAGCAAGGACAGGACGAACGCGTCCGGGTCGCCTGTCACGTCATACCGTCCATAGTGGACCTGATCGGTGGGCTGTCGTGCCGGGCGATCGCGGTCCGGCGCCTGGGCAGGGGCCGGACGCGGCGGGGTCGGCGGCGCCGGTGGGTGTCAGTGAGGTCGGGTTGGCCTGCGGTGGTGAGCAGCGAGGTGGTGACGGCGTGGAAGGCGTCAGGCGAGAACATGACGTGCTCCGAATGTGGAAGGTTTCAGGAACGCGAGACGGTCCGGCGCGCGGACGCCGCGTGGGGGCTGCCGGACCGCCGACAGCGTTGAAAGCGCACCGTCGACCGGCAACGACAACGGCGTGGCCCGCCGCAGGCGCAGCCACTTGTAGAGGGCGGCATCAGATCCTCCAAACGCTGTGCAGGTCCGTCGGGCGTACCGATGTGGTGTGCCCGTCGGGGAGGGGACGGCACGAACGGCCCGTCCGGGGACAGCCGGGGTCAAGCCGGCCCGCCTGGTGTGCTGATCCGACCGGGGATCGTCGGCCGGGCCGGCTTGACGACGGCACGACCGGGCGGGACAGTGCCTGTCCCACTCGCCGCGGCACACCGGCCTCGAACGACCGCGCACGCCGGCATCCGCTTCACCACCATTTGGATCGCATGGTCGAGCAGCGTTGACCACGATCGAAGGACCATCGGCAGGCTCTGCTCACGTCGGGTCGTGGCGGTGAAGGGGCTGCCGCTGCCGGTGATCAGCGCCGTAGCGTTGCCGGGCCTGTCGACGACGTGCCCCCATCCGCACGCTGACTCCAGGTGCGCGACGGGCCTGAGCGACGAGCCGACAAAGCCATCGACGGCCTGGGGCGATGCTGTGGGTTGTATCGCGCACGTACTGGTCTCGGGTGCCCTCCGCAGCCGCCCGCGGAAGCGCTTCGTGAGGGATCTGGCGCGATCAGTGACGGTGTTCTGTGGTTGCTGCCGGGACCGGCGTCTTCCCCCGTGGATGCCGGTCCCAGCACCCACCCACGCGCAGCGCGATGGGGCGGGCGGCAACTAGATCTAGCTCCTGTAAGAATGGCCAACTAGGCCTTGCAAACGTATGTGCTACGCGAGCTCAGCGGCGCCGACGTGGCCAACTAACGACTGTAGTCACACGACACTTCGAATCATCCGGTGCCGGTCGCGCGCCAGCATCTTTTGATACATTCGTTCGAAGACGGTTCGGTGTCGGGCGTTCTTCCCCTGCGTGGCCGGCCGCGTGCTGAGCGCTGCTCGAAGGGGAGATGTTGGTGATGCCGCTGCGCGCCGCTGCTGCTACGTCTGCTGTGGCGTGGCCGGGTCCGGCGCGGGTCGACGGGCCCGACGACGTTGCGACGGTGCTGGATGAGGTGAGGGACAGGGCCTGCCGCAGGGCCGCCACTGCGGACTCGCTGGCGGTGCTCGATCGTGGCTCGGCTGTGCCCTACCGGACGGCGGACCCGGCCCACGCCCTGGCCGCCCCTGTCGAGCTGCGTCATCTCCTGCCGCAGGGCGGCTTGCGACGTGGGACGTCGGTAGCGGCAGTCGGGTCGACGTCGCTGCTGCTGTCGTTGTTGGGTGCGGCGCAGCAGGCCGGCGCCTGGTGCGCCGTTCTGGGTCCGAGTCGGCTGAATGCGGTTGCTGCGCCCGAATTCGCCATTGACCTCGCGAAGCTTGCCTTCGTTCCCAATCTTGGTCCTAAGTGGATGGACGTTGCTGCGGCACTGATCGACGGTCTGGACCTAGTCGTGCTTGCCGTGCCGGGGCTGGTGTCGGCGGACGTTGCTGGCCGGCTGATCGCCCGGGCCCGGCGCCGGGGCTGCGTCCTGGTACCGGTCGGACCGCCTGGGCTGTGGCCGGGTGTGGACGTGGTGCTTGAGGTGACGGGTCATCGGTGGCACGGACTCGGGGTTGGGCGCGGCCGGATCCGCGGGCATGACGTCCGGGTTGAGGTGGCGGGGCGGCGGGCTCGACCATCCAGTGCGGTGTGGGTGCCGATGCCGCCACCGTCCCTGGTTGAGGTTGCCGGCCCGCAGCCGGGAGCGGTCCCTAACCTGGGGCTACCCGTCGACTGGCCCGCGACGGGCCGGCCGCAGCTCACGGTCGTGCCGGTGCCCGCGGCGCCCGCTGCCGTACGGGCGGGGGCCGCGGAGGATCCGTGGGCGGCGCACCTGATCACGGAGGAGGAGTTCGCCGCCCGCCGAAGTCGGTCGGCATGACCTTGGCGCTCGCGCCAGCGGAAGCCGAGCCCTTCTGCGGCACGTGGCCAGCCCGGCGTCGAGGCTGGACTGCCGCACTGGTGACGTGAGAGAGCACGGGGTCCGTGTCGAGCGTCGCAGTCGTGCCAGCCAATGCTGCGCTGGACTTCTATGCTCGTGGCGTGGGTGGGAGCTTGCGGGTCGGTGCGTGCCAGGTCCCTGAGGTGCTCGGCGACGTCGAGACAGCGCTGGCCTGCATCGAGGACTTCGCAGTTCAGGCCGACGCGCTCGGCGTAGATCTGCTGCTGTTCCCGGAATGTTTTCTTGCACGGCTACCTCCCGGACGAGGAGCACGTGCGCCGCCATTCGCTGGACCTGGACTCGCCGGCGTTCACGGCGGTGCTGCGCCGGCTGCGCCCGATCGGGCAGACGCTCGTGTTCGGCGTCATCGAGGCGCACGCCGGCCGGTACTTCAACGCCGCCGTAGTCGTCGCACGCGGTGCGCTCCTGGGCGTCTACCGCAAGACCCATCTGATGCCGGGCGAGTCGGTGTTCGACGCCGGCGATGCCTACCCCGCCTTCGCCATGCAGGGCGTCACGTTCGGGATCAACATCTGCTCCGACACACAATTCGCTGAGGCGGCCTCGGCGGTGGCGGCCCAGGGCGCGCGGCTGCTGCTCGTGCCGGCGCAGAATGTGATGCGCTGGGACGCCGCACGACGGTGGAAGGACGAGCACCACCGCATCCGGGCGGTACGGGCTCGGGAGACCGGGATGTGGCTGGTGTCGGCGGACGTCACCGGCGAACGCGACGAGCACCGTATCGGCTATGGGCCGACCAGCGTCATCAACCCTCGTGGTGAGGTCGTGGCGCAGGTGCCGTTGCAGACAACCGGCATCGTCATCGCCGATGTCTGCTGACGCCAGCGGTCCGACACCAACCGTGCAACGTATGGTCCGGCTCATCAACGAAGCCCGCAGGGCCCGACGCCCGATGTCGAGTTCCCGAAGCGCCGGGTCCGCCCTCGTCGCTGCGCGACGAGGGCGAGCGGGCGTGCGGTGGCGGCACGGTTTAGGTCGTGACGACGAGCTGGACCCGGTCCGCTGGGTGGAGCACAACGGTGCCGCCGGGTCGCGTCTGCACGAGCAGGGGTGTCTGCGCCCGGCAGCCGAGCTCCAGCAGCTCGGTCCGCAGCGGCATCCGCGCGGTCACGCTCGAGCCGGCGGCGAGCGCCACCGCGGTCCGCTCGGCGACCGGGGCGACCATTGCCCGGCGTCCGCGTTCCTTCACCACGAGGCCCTCAGCACGCAGCACGTCCAGGGCGTCGCGCACAGTGTCGCGGCTGTGCCCGAAGTCGAAGCTCAGAGACTCCTCGCTCGGCAGCAGCGAACCAGGCGGATAGATACTGGCCAGGATCTGTTCCCGGATCGCGTCGGCGATCAGGTGGTACCGCGTACCGGACGTGATGTCGAACCTCATCAGCCCATATTAGGGCCACATGGCTATATTACGTCAAGCGCCGCAGGTCATGAGTCCGGGCCGCCGTTTGTGGCCAGTCGCGCTAGTTGGCCGTTGGTCGATAGTTTGGCCACCCCTTTGGCGTCGCCCGCATCGACGATGGCATTGGATGCGTGATCTGCGCCGGCCCTGCGGCGACCGCTCCTGGCCATGGCGTCCGAGCCACGTTGCTGGCACTGGCCAGCACTAAGCACCGGACCTGCGTAACGCCGGCACTCAGTACAGACAGTCCGCGCAGACCGGGCGGGCGCAGCAGGCATCGATCCTGTAGAGAGTCGGCTGTGCTCGTTTGATCGGCGCGGCGGTTGCCGTGCTGCGGGAGGCGGTGTTCACGATGGGAGACACCCACCGCCGCGCCGATCAGGAGACCCGTTCGTTCCGCTTGCCCACACACGGGTAGTAAAGTGCCGGTCGGTTCAGGCAGTGCGCAGCGCAGCGAAACGGGGGGAGGGGTCCGACAGAGGCTGCATGTGGCAGCGTCGGGATCAGAGCCTGACGACGGTGGGCTGACCGCCGACGTGGTCGAGAACCTGCCGCAATAATTCGTCCCGCTCTGCGTCGATGTGCCAGCTACCCACTTCGTGGCCGTCGCGGATGACGTGCACGACCCAGCCGGATACCTCGGCGAGGATCAGGTGGATGCAGTCGACGTAGTCGGCGCCTCCACCGATGACAATGACCGGTCGGTGCCGCAGTCGAGCCAGGACCCCCATGATCATGTCGGCCAAGGCGCTTAGGGCGTCGGCCTCGGGCCGGCCTTCAGCGGTGAACACGGTGGGCTGTCCGTCTCCAAAGTCGAGATAGGCCCGCCATGGCTCGCCCGGCCCGCCGATGCGGTGCACGGTGACCGCCAGTCGGATCACAGCTGCCCTCAGGGCGTCGCCGGTCATGCGGTCACCGCCGCTGGCCGACGGCATGTGGTGGCCCGGGGACCGTAACTGACCTGTACCACAGTGGGGATCTCGCGCCGGACGATGACCTGTTGTACCGACTCGGCGATCGCGACCGCCGGCGTAGCGAGATCGACCCGAGCGGTGACCTGGATCTTTCCGCTCGCACCGGCGGACAACGCCATGGCACGGTCAGCTGGATGGAGGTTCAGCAGATGCGGCACCATCCCGAGCAGAACCGGCGTACTACGGAGTCGGACGGATATTGATGAGTCGGACACTTCGAGCACTCCCTCACGAGCGAAGGTCGCGACGCGTGGCCGGGGCAAGCCGGGCCGGGTCGCGCTGACGCCGTAGCGGACCGGCCCGATGCCCGCAGACAGGCCAGGGTCAAGACTGAGCCCCGTCACCGACGGCCGCTGTGCCGTCGCTTTACGTATGACGGTGACGGGGTGCAGTCGCGGCGCCCTTGCCGGTCCAGGGCAGGGCCGGTACTCGAGCGGAAGGCAGCGCGGCACGGCCGGCTGCCGTCGGCCGACACCTGCGTCCCTCGTGGCGAGGGGGTCGACCTGACCGTGACCGGATCGAGCGACTACCAGCCGAGTGCGCAGCGTGACTGCATTCGTACTCTTGGTGGCATGCTGGATCGACGTGGTCAGCGGCGGCGCATGTCGCGATCCGCGAGTTCGCGGTGCCGGGTATGGCGGATCCAGGGCGTCGTACATCAGCTGCGGTGCGGATAGCCGCTGCTCGGTCGCATGCCAACTGAACGTCCGGTGTGTCGTTGGGTGGAGCTGACCGGTAGCGGGAGGCGCGGGGTGATCGGCAGCAAGTAGCGTAGCGGGGTGGCATTCGAGTCTGAGCAGCGCATCTACCTTCCGTCCGGGGCTCCGGTGACGGGTTGGTTCACCGTTGACATGGCTCAGCAGATGTCCGACGGGCGATGGACGCTGTATTTGGCTGACGATGAGGGCGCGCTGCGGAAGATCGTGCTGGAGGCTGATCTAGCGGCGAAGACGGAGATCCTGGCTCAGGACGGCCGCGCTCCGTCTGAGCGGATCTTGGCAGGGATGTGGACGCAATGGATGCGTGCCGCCTCCTCCAACGCCGCGAATTCGCTGCTGGCGTCGTCTCCATTGAAGCCGTACGCGCATCAGACCGCCGCGGTGTATGGGGCGATGCTGCCGCAGCCCTTCCTTCGGTTCGTCCTTGCGGACGAGGCGGGCACCGGTAAGACGATCATGGCCGGGCTGTATCTCCGTGAGATGCAGCGTCTCGGTCTGATCCGTCGTGCTCTGGTCGTGGCGCCGGCGAACCTGGTGACGAAGTGGCAGGCTGACTTCGGTCGGTTCTTCGGCGGCGGCCTGCGAAGGATCACCGCGGAGACGGTTCGTGAGCATGCGCTGGACGGCGGCCACGACATGTGGGTCGTCTCGCTTGAGCTTGCCGCGGTTAACCCCGCTGTTCAGGATGCAGTTCGGCCGGACAAGGCGGGCTGGGACTGTGTCGTGTTTGACGAGGCGCACAGGATGACCCCGACCGCGAGTTCGTTCCATCAGGTAGGCCGGCTGCTGGCACGAAACACGCCACGTGCGCTGCTGATGACTGCGACACCTCATCGTGGCAGTGAGTGGCTGTTCCGACACCTGTTGCACCTGACTGACCCCGCGATCTACCCGGACCCGGGGTTGAAGTCCGACGGAGACTTGACCGCCCTCAGGCCCGGTTCGACACATTTCCTGCGGCGGATGAAGGAAGATCTGCGCGACTACGATGGCGTGACCGCGCTGTTCAAGGGTCGTAAGGCGGAGAATTTTCCGATCCCGCTGAGCGGACCGGAGTTCGGCGTCTATCAGCAGGCGCTCGACATGGTGGACGACTTCTTCCCACCGACGGCACAGCCGCTGGCGCGGATGGTGTACGGCAAGCGTGCGGCGTCGGCGCTGGCGTCCCTGGCGATCACCCTGCGTAGGCGGTCGGAGAAGATGGGCTCGCAGACCGAGGCAGAGGCGGACCTGGAGGCCAGTCGCGAGGACGAGGCCGACGCCGAGGCGCGGGATGAGGCCAAGGTCGTGGCCGCCGGTTCGCGTGCCGCGCGTGCGGAGCAGTCCCGGATCACCGACCTTCTTGGGCAAATCGACCGGATCGTGGCCGATCCTGGATACGAGCCGTCGAAGTGGCGCCGGCTCACCGAGGACTGCCTGGCCGCCAATGGCATCCATCCGGGTGGCCGGGAACGTGCCGTGATCTTCACTGAATACGCCGACACGGCGGAGTGGCTGGTCGGTCGCCTGACCAAAGCCGGGTTCTCGACCCGGGTGTACTCCGGACGGATTCCCCATGCGGATCGGGACGAGATCCGGGCCGCGTTCATGCGCGGCGACTTCCAGATCATCGTCACGACCGACGCCGGCAACGAGGGTATCGATCTTCAGGCCGCGCAAACGTTGATCAACTATGACATTCCGTGGTCACTGGTCAAGCTCGAACAACGCATGGGTCGCATCCACCGGGTGGGGCAGGACCGTGATGTCCGGATGTACAACCTGATCGCGCTGGACACCCGTGAGGGCCAGACGATGGCGGTGTTGCTGGACAACTTCGTCACCGCGGCGAACGAGCTGGGCGGTCAGATCTTCGATAGCCTGTCCGTCGTCGCTGAGCTGACCGGAGTCGCCTACGATCAGTGGCTGCTCGACCTGATCGGCAATGATCCCGCTCGGCGGGCGGCGGCCGAGCAGGCGGCGCGGAAGGTGCAGGCGGTGGATCTCAAACGGGCGGCGCAGCAGGTCCGCGACGACGACCGAGAACTCGCTACCACGGTTGACGCGATGGCGGCGCTGACGCTGTTGCAGAACGACCTGTTGGAACGCATCAATCCCGCGATCGTCGAGTCGTACCTGCGGCGGCTGGGTGATGCCGGTCTGGTACGTGTGCAACCCACCGCGCTCGGCGAAGGGATCCTGCAGCTGTCGTCTGATTCGCCGTTGCCCACGGCGTTGGGCGGCGCGTCCTCGACGCTCATCGCGACGAGCGGCAACGCGCTGCTCGCGCATGCCGCTTCGGTGGATACCGGCAACGTGATACCGCTCGGTCCGGGCGAGCCCGCGTTCGCGGAGCTCATCACGGTGGCCGACGGTGCATTGGCGCCGGATCTGTATCGTTCGGGTGCCGCAGAGGACCCGACCAGCGTGACCGGTTATGAGCTGCACGCCTACCACGGCGTGCTGAGCGAGGCCGGCGGTCGCAAATCAACGCAGTGGGCCACGCTGATCCGGGTCGACGGCACGGGACAGGCATATCCGGTGCGTTGGGAGACGCTGGCGAACCTGGTGCCGACGGGCCAGCGAGGTGGTCGGCCGCACATCGGTCGGACGGATGCGGCCGACCAGGCTGCGACGAAGCTCGCCGCCAGCACCCAGGCGCAGCAGCAGCAGGTCCGCAACGAATGGTTCGCGCGGGCCCGTCGAGACCTGGAGGCATTGCCTACCACGTTGACGATGCGTATCGCCGATCGTCAGGAGCGCCTCCGGCTCCGGGCGCAGCTTGAGGGACAGGTGGCGTTGCGACTTTCGGAGCTTGAGACCTTGTCGAGGGTGGAGGTGTCGCCGCCTACCCACGTGACCTGGCTTCGTGTGCACCCCGGCGGTGTGCCGGCGACCGTGGAGGAGAAGGACTCCGAGCTGGTCGCGATGGCACACGTGACGGCCCTGCTCACCAGCCAGGACTGGGCAGTCGCGGATGTGGCCAGCGACAACCGCGGCTATGACCTGTTCGCCCGCCGCGGGCGTGAACATCGCCTGGTCGAGGTCAAGGGCATCTGGCGGTCCGCGGCGAGCACCGGCATCCGGATGACCGGCAACGAGGTCCTGATCGCCACCCAGCACCGCGACGACTACTGGCTTTACGTGGTCGATCAATGCCAGGACGGGCATGGGACGCTGTTCGGCCGATACCGCAACCCCGCACTCCTGTTCGCCGATGACATTGTCGGTGACGCGATCTTCCGGGTCCCGGGCAGCAGCCTCAAGGCGAAGCGACACATGACGGAGCGCACAGCATGACGCGAATGATCGAACGCTGGTTCCCGTGCGCCGAGGTATCCAGACACAGCACTGCGGGCTGGGGGTCCGGCAACGCGGAGCGTAACCTGTTCACCTGGTTCGCGGCCCGACCCTCCGCGCAGGCGAAGGCTGCGGTGCTGTGTTCGCTGCTGCCCTGGTCGGATGATCCGCAGCGGCAGGAGTACCTGCGCGAGTTGGTACGCAAGGCGTTGAGCGGACGGTACGCGGCGTGGGAAAGCATCCGCGACGAACTGCATGCCGAGTTCGGAGACGACGTCAATGTGCTGGATCCGTTCAGCGGACGCGGCATGATCCCGTTGGAGGCTGCGCGCCTTGGCATCAAGGCTGCCGCGGTGGACTATCTGTACGTTCCGTATCTGGCCAGCTCATTGCTGATCGATTTCCCGTTCCGTGACTGGTCCGGCGAGCCCGCGCTGCCGTTTAAACCCGCACCGTTCGCGCACAAGGCGATCGAGGTTCGGGGGGAACGACTCGTCGATGACCTGGAAACGGTCTTCGCTGAGATCGGTCGCCGGTACCGGGCTGCGATGGAGCCCGTCTACAACGCCACAGGTGTCGATGAGTACGGTGACGCGACTTTTCCGTGGGGCTACCTGTGGGCGGTCACGCTGCCCTGCCAGGAATGCGGCAGCCGGTTTCCTCTGATCGGCTCCTACGAGCTACGCAGCCCGGGCCACCGCAAGGCGACGCGGTCGCGGCCGGCGGTCGACGATCCCGGGCAGTCGTTCTACGTCGAGCCCGCCGATAATCGGGAGTTCCGGGTGGTCGTCCATGACGGCCGGCCCCGACGGACACCCAGCCTGGCGAACGCCACCACCAGGGACGGTAAGAAGATCGCCGGTAAGTCGGCGGTCTGCATCTTCTGCGAGCATCCGCATCCGCTCGCAGTGCACCGGCGGCTGGCTGATGCCGGACTGGGCGAGGACTCGCTGCTGATCGTCGCCGATCTTGACCCGGAGTACGGCAAACACTTCCGGGAGGCGGATGACACCGAACGCGAAAGGGCAGCAGCCGCCACCGAGGCTCTGCGGAAGGAGCCGGCCTTCAACCCGCTGCTGCCGGCGGTGCCCAATGAGCGCATCGGACCGGGCAACAACAACATCATCGGTCCGTCGATCTACGGCGCCCGCACCTACGGTGACCTCATGTGCGACCGGCAGACGCTGTCGTTCGTGCGTCTGGCACGGTCTATCAACGAGGTCGGCGCCGAGCTGATGCGCTGCGGAGTCAGCCTCGACTACGCACGGGCAATCACCGGATACAGCAGCGCGGTGCTCGCCCGTAAGCTTCGACGCGCCACCCGCGGGTGCACCCTCGATGTTTCGAGAGGTGGCGTGCATGACATGTTCGCCAACCAAGGGTCCATCACCTTCTCGTACGACTTCTTCGAGGCCGGCCTCGGTGACGGACCGGGCACGTGGAGCTCGATATCGGCGAGTTCGCTCAGCACTATCCGCGGGCTGATCGAAGGCATCCGCGGTCGCCCGGCGACGGTGTACCGGGCCTCCGCGACGAAGCTGCCGCTCCGTGACGGCACCGTGCATGCCGTGGTCACCGATCCGCCGTACGACGAGATGATCGCCTATGCCGACTCGTCGGACATCATGTACGCCTGGCTCAAGCGGAGTCTCTACTCCACCTGGCCAGAGGTCGGGTTCACCGCCGCGAGCGACGGTGGACAGGAGAAGGATGAGGAGATCATCGTCAAGCGGGTTCGGGGGGAGGCGCCCGAGGAGCACCGGACCCGAACACACTACGACGCGAGTCTGGCGGCGGCATTCCGCGAGATGAGCCGTGTGGTTCGGGCCGACGGCCTGGTGACGATCGTGTTCGGGCACGGGGAACCTGAGGTTTGGCAGCGGCTGCTGGCTGCGATCAAACAAGCCGGCCTGGTCATGACCGCGTCGTGGCCGGCCAACACCGAATCCGGAAGCCATCAGGGCAAGGCCAACATCGAGACGACCCTGACAATGGCGTGTCGGCCTGCCGCCGCGGACCGGCCCGCAGCTAGACGAGCGGCGGTCGAGGCGGAGATCCGTGCGACGATCCGTCAACGTTATCCGGAGTGGGAACGTTTCGGTTTGGCCCCCACCGACATGCTCATGGCTGCGGCCGGCCCGGCGATGGAGGTCGCCGGGCGCTACAGCGAGGTGTTGGACCATCTGGCCCGGCCTGTGGACATCACCACGTTCCTGCCGCTGGCGCGCACTGCGGTCCGTGAGGCGATGGCGGTCGAGGTCGACGAGTATCCATTGGATGCGTTCGACGCTCGTAGCCGGTTCGCGCTGTGGTGGGTGCGTCTCTACGGCCGCGGGGCCGTGTCCAAGAGCGAACTTCGGTGGCAGGCGCTCGCCGATTCGCTGGAGCTCGCCGACGTGCGGGACCTTGTACCGGATGCCGACAAGGGTGTGCGGTTCGTGTCGGCGGCCCAGCACAAACACGAGGTCACGCCGGACTCCTCAGTCATTGACGTGGTGCTGGCGATGGCCGGAGCGTACCCGGGTGGGCTCGACGCGGTCGGGGAGGTCCTCGCCGCTGCAGGCCGGGAGACCGATGATCTGTACCTGTGGGCTTCGATGAAGTTCCTGGCCAACCGCCTGCCTGCATCCGACGCAGACTCGTTGGCGTGGACTGCACTGCTGCGCAACCGTTCTGGCGTCGGATCCGCGGCGTCGCGGGCGACCTCACATCGTGTCGCCGGGCAGGAGCGACGTATCCAGGAGGACAATCAGCCGACACTCTTCTGATCGGGCGTTCGATCCGACGCGGGCAGCGAGCCCGCCGCGATACCGAATATGTTTGTCCCGATCCGCTCGTGTACGGGGCGGATGCAACACTCATGAACGCCAGACCGGACGGCCACGACTTTGCGGAGTAACGACATGCGGGTGACGCCTTGGTGGAAGGCGCTGAAGCTGCGCACGGAGATCATCTCCGGCGGCGGCCAGATCGACGACGTACAGATGAGCCTGTACCAAGCGGTCTACGGCACCGGCAGCGAACGGCCTCCATACGCCGACGCCACCTACTACGGCGCGATCACCCATCCGACCACAGTGCTCGTGGACCTGCTCAGCTCGCTGGCTGTGCGGCTGGCAGGAGGTAGCGCCTACCTCAAGGCGGGTCGGGCGCTGTGGAGACCGGATCAGGGCATGGGCGGCGGCAAGTCACACGCCGTGATCGGCGCCTATCACATGGGTACCAGCCCGGCCGCCTTCGCCGACACCGAGATCGGCAGGGCGGTCCACGCCAGAGCGCAGCAGATCCTCGGCGTCGAACTGCCCAAGGACCTCGCCGACCCGAAGGTGGTGGTGCTGCCGTGTGACTCGATGACGCCCGGCGCATCCGACCAGAAGTTCGATGGACCGGCCAAAACACTCTGGGAGCGGTTCCTGTGGCGTCTCGTCGGACCGGACTACCCGGTCTACGAGCAGTACGCCCCGTACTTCAACAACAAGGCGAAGATCGCTGAAGCGCTACGGTCCGTCCAACGGCCGGTCCTGGTTCTCATCGACGAGATCATGAACTACATGGGGAACGCCTCGGACGCAGACAGCGTCCTGGCTGGCCAGGACATCGAATTCCTCCGGGCGCTGACAGACGTGGTCAACGACGTGCCGCACTGCGCGGCCCTGGTCGTCATGATCTCGTCTGAGAAAGACCCGATGGCGCAGTCGGCGGGCGCACGGGAACGCCGAGCCGATATCAACACCCTGCTGGAGCGCAACGGCTCCCGGGCACCGGTGACCGAGAACACCGACTTCGCCGCGATCCTGCGGCGCCGGCTGTTTGAGAACGCCCCGCAGCAGGAGGTGATCGATGCGACCGCAGCAGCGTGGCAGCCGGTGCTCACCGATCCGGCCTGGGTCCGTCAGGTATGGGCCACTCTGGGACAGGGCTGGACCGAGCGTTTCCAGGATGAGGTGACCCGCTGCTACCCGTTCCATCCGCAGCTGATCCATCTCGCCGAAGACGAATGGGCTGAAGTCAGCGGATTCCAACGGGTCCGCTCGACGATCAGCATCTTCGCCGCAACCGTCTACGCCCTGCAGCAGCGCGCCGACCGCGGTGACTGGGTACCGCCCCTCATCGGGCCCGGCGACCTGCCACTGTCCGACACGACCGTCCGCGAGTCGCTGCTGGACTCCGGGCTGGTCGCGGACGAACGCACGGTGTCCAACTACCGTTCGCTGTCCGAGAACGAGATCGTCACCCTCGACGAGCAGCGAGGCGCCGCGCGCCTGCTGGATCTCGCACGGTCCGACGTCTTCTGGCGTGACGTCAACCCGCGCGCGTCGGAACGTGCCGCGTCGTTCATCTTCGTCACCTCCATGGTCGGCGCCCGACTGGGCGGCCGCCGGGGGGCCTCAGCGCCGGAGATCAAAGCCGCCACCGCGGTGCCGACCATCACCTATGCGCTCGCCGAAGCGGACGGCGTGCTGACCGAACTGACCGAGGAAACGACCGGCATGTCCGCCCTGGAGATCATCCCAGGTCAGGGCCACAATAAGCCGACCCGCTACTTCCTTTCCACCCGACTCACCTACCGGATGCTCGTCAACAACCTCCGCAAAGCCGTCACGGACGCCGAGCGCGACATCTGCATCGCCGAACTGGCCCAAGAGTTGGCCAACACCGGGCCGTTCCGTAAGCGCCACTTCGTGGCCGCCGACACCAAACGGAGCGCTGTACAGGTCTTGACCAGCGCCGGCATCGACGACGCCCGCACCACCCGCATGGTCGTGCTCGACCCTGCGCAGTTCGTCCTGCGCAACGGCGGGGAGGACGGCACCATGGCAGCCATCGAGGCTGCGATGGGTCTCGGCCGCGGAGCAGACCGCGTACCCGTCCAGTGGGCATCGTCGGCCATCTTTATCGTCGCCAACGCCCAGCGCCGGGCGCAGGCCCGCAACCTGGCCACCGAGTACCTTGCCCGTTCCCGTGCACTGAACACCCCGGAAGTTCAGGCGGACAAGGAAGGGCTCAAGGCCACCGGTGAGCGAGAAACCAAGGAAGCCAAGGACAAGCTCTTCAAAGCCATCAAACGCGCCTTCCAGCATGTTGTGTTCCTCGCCCAACCCGTAGACACCCGCGTCGTCGATCAGCACTCGTTCGACGACGAGACCGGCACAGTGACCGCACTGAACGGCACTCAAGTGTGGAAGGCTCTCGCGGACCGGCAGAAAACTTTCGACGCGGGTCAGTTCAACGCCGACGTCATGGTGTTCAATCTGCGTGACGTCGACTACGGACGACCCCTGTCAGAAGTACGCGACGCGTTCTGGAACACGCCACGCCTCGCACTGCCACACGGCGGCGAAGACGACATCCGCCAGGCGATCTACCAGGCGGTCCGCGACGGCAAGGTCAGGATCGTTGACGGCTACGACACAGATGTCGTCGTGACCACACCCGAACAGATCAACCTGTCCTCAACCGGCTTGCGGCTCGTCCGGCCTCGACCGGACACCCCGGAACCCGAAGACGACAAAACGTCCACCGACGAGGATGACTCCAGCGACGACCAGAAGCCCACCGACGGCGGGCAGCACGGCGGATCCGCAGGAGGTGACAGCGACCCGACGAACGTCCCGATCGCAGATCGGCACGTCAGGTTTTCGCTGGCCGGCGCGATCCTCGACGATCCGGTTCGAGCCGACGCGTTGACCGAACTCTTCCGCGTCCTCTACACCACGTTTGACGCCGGTAAGGCCAGCTACGCGCAGGGCACCGTGGAACTCATCCTCAGGCCAGAGGCAGCTGAAAAGGTCACCGCAGCCGCAGAGGCTCTTGGCGGCACGGTCACCAACCGCGAGTATAAGTAGCGGCGGTGCCCATCAACAAAGGGCAGCGGCCTGTCCGTCTCTCTAGCACGGCACCCGCAGCCCCTTCATGCGCGATCACCTTGCAGATCCCGTCGGGCCGTGACCCAGCCGGATCGGGCCAGGGAGGATCGCTCGGGAACGACGAACGTGGCATACCCGAGCGGTAACGCTGCGGCATGTCCACACTGGCTCGGAGCAGTATCCTCGATCCGCAAAGTTCTCTTGACTTCCTGTTTCTCATCCCTCGTCGTCTGCAGCAGCCCCGGGTTGCTGGTCCTGCTGTGGTTCTACTTCCAGGACTGGCGGGCGCGGCCCATAACCACCAGTACGCCAGGCTGATCCTGGGCGGTCGCCGGGCCACCGCGGATGCGGGCAGGCGACCAGCCTGAACCCTCCTCGGCATCCCGGACTACGACGGGGCGACGGCCGGCTCGTCGGGCTTGACGTGACCACCGCTACCGAGCGGTGTTCGTCCGGCGGAGACGATCGGCTGTACGTGCGACCTGCACGGCGAGGGTCGGGCGTGCCCGAAGCATGGCCTGGTGGACCGAGCTGCGCGGTGGGTAGCGGTGCAGGATCTCCGTCATGCGAGCGTCGAATGTCATCGCTTGCCCCTGCGGGCCGGTAGTCAGGTCGGCGGTCGCCAACGCGTCCGGGACAGGGCCGTCTTCGAGCGTGAACTCATCGAGGGCGTGGGTCAGTCCGCGTTCGGCGGCCTCGAATCGGGCGCCGCTGTGGTGGGCGACGAGGGCGGCGAGCCGGAGTGGGTAGCCGCTGTGCTGGAGGTGCCGGGCGCCGTCGATGGCGTGCATGCCGGTCTCGGCCAGCTCGGGTGCGTAGCCGATGTCGTGCAGCCATGCTGCGGCGACGAGCAGGCTGCGGTCTGCGAGGTCCACGGCGGCCACGAGTTGCCCGGCTCGCTGGGCGACGGCTTGCACGTGTCGCCATCGATCGGCGAGCGCCGGTGTGTCCAGGTGACGCCGGGCGAGGTCCGCGGCGTTGCCGACAAGATCGTCCACAGGTTCGAGGCTAATCGGATGGGAGAGGGCCGGCCCACGGCGTGGGCGGGTCCTCTCGGGACGTCTTGCAGGTCCGCGAAAGGTCCCCGGGTGTCACCCGATGTATGGGCGGGGCAGGTCGGCCAGCGCGTGCTCGATCCGCAGCCGCATGGACGGGTGGATGTCCAGGTCGTCAAGCTTGTCCGGGGCCACCCAGAGGACCTCGCGGGACTCGCTGGAGGTGGTCAGGGTGCCGCCGACGGGTCGGGCGGTGAAGCAGATGGAGAATTGTTGGCGGACTTCACCGTCGTCGTAGGCCATGACATGGTTTGGGTTGGTGTAGATGCCGACCAGGCCGGTGACCTCGACGTCCACGCCGGTCTCCTCGCGGACTTCGCGTACGACGGTCTGTGCGATGGTTTCGCCGATGTCGTGGCCTCCGCCCGGTAGTGCCCACAGGTTGTTGTCGGTGCGGTGGATCATCAACAGGTCGCCGTCGTCGTTGCGGACGGCCGCGACGACGGAGGCGACGACGCTGTTGGCGGTGGGTGCGTTCGGGTCGTCGACGTAGTCCCTGCGGGCCATGGTGGGGCTACCTTTCCTGGTTGAACGCGGTGATGAGCCGCTCGACGTCGGTGGTCGGTGTGGCGTTGGCCCATACCTTGTCGAAGCTGGTCAGGTAGTGCTCGACGACCCGGCCGCCGGGTATGCGCCGGAGGTGCAGGACCGGGTTGTGGGCGGCTGGTGAGCCGTAGACGTGTGTGTTGACCAGCATGGTGTCGTCGCTGCGGAAGATCGACGCGTACAGGGTGGTGTTGTGCAGCCGGAGTTCTACGCCGGGGACGGCGAGGATGGCCTGGTAGTACTTCAAGGTCAGCAGGATCCGGTGCGCGACGCCGTTGCCGAAGCCCTCTTCCTCGCCGCGCACGGCGACCGCCGTCGCGTGGGGGTCGCCGAGCAGGAGCCGCACTCGGCAGCCGTGGCGGGCGCGTTCGCCGAGCCGTCCGATGTCCTGGATCTCTGGCAGGAAGAGACCGGCGAATACGAGCACGTCGAGACACTCGTTGGCCTGGTCAACGAGTGACCGCCACAGTTGCGGGGGAACTGAGGATCGTGACGGGTAGAACTCGACGAGTTCGGCCCGGCCGGCGGAGACGGTGTGCTGGTCGGCGGTGAGGGAGGGCCACAGGTAGGTCTCCTCGACTCCGAGGAGTTTCGCGGTGGCGTGGCGGTGCGGTCGATGCGGGACCCGGTCGCGGGTGATCCAGCGTTCCACGGTCTTGACGTCGACGCCGACCAATTCGGCGGACCGGGCGACGGTGAGGCCACGGGCGGCCATCGCACCGCGCAGCCGCTCGTTCGGCATCAGGCATCACTACAGAACATGGGACGCATGGGGACGTTTCTAGCAGCAGTTTGGCGTCCCGGAAAGTCCGTCGGCGGCAGTGGTGGGGTCCCCGCTTCTGACGATCCAATCAAAACAACCGTGGTGGGCGGCGTACGGCGTTCGTTGCGGTCGCCAGATCGTTGAGGGGGTACGGCATGGCTCAGGCACCGGCGGAGCTGACTCCCTTCGTGTCCGCTCAGCACTTCCTCGGTGCCGAACTGCGTCACTGGCGCTGTTTACGCGGCATGTCCCTGACCGCGTTGGGTCGTGCGGTGCATGTCAGCGGCGACCTGATCGGCAAGGTGGAGAAGGCGCAGCGCTGGCCGGCCCGGGACCTCGTCCGCCGTTGCGACGTGGCCCTGGACAGCCTCGGTGCGCTGTCACGCCTGTATCGACTGGCGGAGGTCGAGCACCGAGGGACGCGCCGACCTGTGCGTGATGGCCACCAGGCTGAAGTCACGGCGACGTCGCCGCGCATCGCGCTTGCCGGCGTCGGCGTGATCGAGCGGCCAGCTGTCCCCGGATTTGGGCGGAGGCAGGTGGGTAGGCGTGCCGTCTACGGTGTCGCCGATGTCGTGGATCTCGAGGCGGCGCGTCACCGGCGTGCTGCCGGCCGGGGACAACGATGGGACGACGATCTCCGGTCACCCGGTATCACGCATAGCTGATGGTCATGGTGATTCCGGCGAGGGCAATGACGAGACCGATGGCTTCCTAAAACATTGCGAGGCTGTTCGATGTCGTGGCGGTGTTCTACAGTGCGCTATATGTTCGTCACTCGACGAGATCGGATGCTGGTCGTCTGTAGGAGCCCTGGGGACGTACTGCCGTGGGCTGTTGCAGCGTTCTGGCTGGTTGATCTCGGTGGGGGTGGTCGTGGCGGCCGAGGAGTTTAGCGTCGAGCTCACTCCCGATCTGCTGTCGATGTTGACCGCCGAGGAACACGAACTGCTGGCGAGTGAGCCGCGTCCGGTCATGGATTTCGCCGAGTCGATGCAGTTCGTCACGGATGCGGGTTTCGTTCGGCGGGTCACGGTGCTGGCGCGTTCGGCGCCGCTGCACGCGATGGAGAGCAAGGAGGCGTGGCAGCAGTTCGCGGAAGACCGCTACGACCTTCGCAGTCTCGCCCTTGCCGCGCTCGACGCGGTCGTCACGCGTCAGGGGATGGAGGACGAGGCGACCAGTGAGGACGTCCTGGCGTTGCTGGGCAGGCTCGCTCAGCTCGCGGCGCCGGACCTGCCGTCGTCCGACCACGCCACGGTCGCGAGATTCGTCCTGAAGGAACTGCTCAATGACCGCGAAGGCGGGGCGAAGTTCGTCGTCCACTACAGCGACTACCGCCATGGGCACAGGCGTGTCCCGCTGCCGTTCCGGCTCCTGGAAGAGGGCACCGGCCGACGGGGACACGTCGTGCTCAGGGCTAGCGTGCAGGCGATCAATGCGCTGATCGGTGGCCTTGACCTGGAGGTGGAGGACGCTCAGCTGGCGATGGACGCCGTGCTTACCGCGCAGATCAGTCGGGGGCAGTGGAACCGGGCGGAGGAGAGCGCCACCAAGAGCATGCTGCTGTCGGTCGCGCTGGCCGAGAAGGTGCGAACCGTGCTGGCGGAGACCGAGCACGACGTCCGCACGGTGGACTGGGCGGAGGCGGTGCCCGCGCTGCTGGACGGCTCGCGGGCGCATCTGGAGGAACGGCTGCATGCCGAAGACGGCCTCATGGAGCGGATGCGCCAGGCGCGGAACCAGGCCGGCGACCGGGATGTCCGGGAGACGTGCGTGCGGATCCTCGCCCTGCTCGGCAGAGGCAACCAGCGCCACATCGAGTTGCACGGGACGGTGCTGCGGGCCATGCGGACGTTCCTGGACGCCCAAGCGGACCAACGGTTTCGTCCGATCGCCAGTCTCCGGCTGGTGGCGATGACCGACGAGGTGCTGCACCCGATCATCCGCATGAGCGCAGCGGACGCGGATGAGGTTGTCAGCCTGTTCGCCGAAGCGCTCGCGGGGCCCGTCGTTGCCCGGCTCCCGCGCCTGGCCGATCTCTACGATCTTCTGCTCGCTCCGGCCCGCGAGAGCATCGGCAAGCACCCGGACGAGGATGACCCGGAGCTCGGCGACGAGGAAGACGACGCCCAGCCCTACACCGAGGCGGAGCGTGCGAGCGCCCGTGCTGTCCTGGGCGTGGCCCTGCTGCGGCCGTGTCGGCTGTCGGAGCTGCTGCACGCGGCCGAGCCGCACGGGCCGACCGTGGTCGATCTGGTCGCGTTGTCGGTGCTGTGGGCGTTCGCTCCGGAGCACGACGACGGCGACGAAGCTCCGATGGAATTCGACGACCTGTTCTCCACCGGTCTGGTCGTCCTCGATGACGGCTCCCGGTTCGACCTCGGTGGTTACGTCGGCCGGGACCTCCTCGTCGTACCGGCCCCGCTCCCTGACGGCCCGACCCGCCCGGAGGCTCTCGTATGAACGTGACCGTCATCGATGACGCGCGGGACGCGGCCCGTCTGGTGCGCTATGCCTGCCAGCCGCGGTTGCGGCCGCTGGCCGACAAGCCCTACCACCAGCTGCTGGAGCGCTACCGCAGCTCGAGTGAGTTCCGGGAGCTGGTGGACGCGATCGCTGATGGGCTGACCCTGCTGATCGTGGCGGCGCACCCGGAGGAGGGCATCGTCGCGCATCCGCATCCCGACGGCATCTTCACCTACCGCCTCGTCGACTACCAGAAGGGGATCAAACCGGCGGAGCGGATGCTGGTCGGTCTGATCCATGTCGCGATCGCTGCCCGCGCGTACCCCACCCCCTCCGACCTGGAAGAGGAGACCATCAAACGCGTCTCGGTCGTTGAGGTCGACACGTTCGTCCGGCACCTGATCAGTGAACTACGGAGGTCGGGCGAGGACGAGTCCGGCCTGACGTCTACCAGCGCGGAATTCGATCAGGCCTGGCGCGACTACGACCGGATGCCCAGCCACAGGGCGACCGGGCGCAACACCCTGTCGCCGACCTGCACCCACTATTGGATCACCAACGTGCTCGATTGGCTGGTCACTCAAGGGCTCGCCCAACGAGCGACCGAGTTCGGTGTCGGGCATTACCGGCTCCTGCACCGGTTCCGGCTGCAGGTCGCCGAAGCGGCAGGCCAGCTGGTCTACGAAAAGGTCGCCGACGTGCGCCGGCGTCAGGTCGTCCTGCCCGACGGTGTCGGCGAAGACGGGGAGCGTTGATGTATCGGCTGCGTCGCCTGCGCTTTGAGCGGATCGGTCATGCCGACGCCCGTTTCCGCACGCTTGTGCTCGATCTTACCGGCAGCGAGGTCACCGTGACCGGCGATCCGACCGCCAGGACGGTCGACGCGATCGTGTGGCTGCGCAACGGTGGTGGAAAGTCGAGCTTGCTGGCGCTGTTTTACAGCCTGCTGCTGCCCGCGAAGGTCGACTTCATCGGGCACGCGAAGAAGAAGTCGCTCGCCGACTATCTCGCGGGTGGAGACGCAGCCCATGTCGTCGCCGAATGGGAGGACGACACCGAACTGTGGGGCGGCCCGGCGTTGATCACCGGTGGGGTCTACCAGTGGAAGAACGGTCACCGCCCCCGCGACCTGGAAGCGTCCTGGGACGATCTGCTCCGCCGCTGGTACAGGTTCCGGCCGATCCCCGGGGTCCTCGATCTGGACTCGTTGCCCGTCGCCGTCGACGGGAGCAGGTTGTCCCTCAACGCCTACGTCAAGGCGCTCAACGCGGTGATGGAAGGAAATCATCGCATCGACCTGGTCGTGGCCAAGGACCAGACCCAATGGGAGGGCGCGCTGACCAACGTCGGTCTCGACCCGCGCATCTTCAAGGTCCAGCGGGACATGAACCGTGACGAGGGGGCGATCACCGAACTGTTCAGCTTCGACACACCCGAGCGGTTCATCGACTTCCTCATCGACCTGGTGGTGGATGTCAAGCTCCCCATCGAGGTACGGAAGAATCTTGAACAGCAGGCCCGGACGATCGCGCAGCGGCCGGCGCGGGAACTTGAGCAACGGTTCCTGTCAACCGCTGTGCTGCGGCTGCAGCCGGTACGCGAAGCGACCGCCTCGCTGACCACCAGCGCCCGCGACCTCGCGCAGAGCGCAGCGGCCATCGACCTCGCCCGCAACCACATCGTCGCCCGGGCCACCGCCCGCGACACCGACGCGGAGGTCGCCGACGCCGACGCGGCCGTGGCGCACGGCAACGCCACCGAGGAGTACCGGCGGCGGGCACGCAGCGCCCGACGCGCCACCGCCCTGACCCAGGTGGTCAATCGCTTGACGATCGCCGAGGCACGTACACGGTTCGAGACCGCCGACCGGAAGGTCACCGAGGCGCGACTGGCCGAACGGGGGTGGGAAGCCCTCGGGCCGGCGATCGACCTCGACGAGCACCAACGCCAGTACGACGAGCTGAACGCGCTCATCGCCCAGGAGGATCAGCGGGCGGCCCCGTTGCGTGAGGCCCGGCACCGCGCCGCCACCGCGCTGCATGACCGGCTCCTCGCAGCGAAGGCCAGCGCGGCTGTGCAACGCGACGATGCCGCAGCGCAAGCGGCTGCCTCCGAAGCCGACGTGACACAGGCCGGCATCGACCGTGAAGCGGCACTCGTGGCGGCCGTCACCGCAACGTCGGCATTGGTCAAGGCCCAGGAGGCCATCAGCGAGACGGAGGCGGCAGAGCGCCAAGCCCGAACCGCCGGCCAGGTCGACGCCGGCGAGTCCGTGGCCGCATCGGTCGCACGCTACGAGCGCGAGCGACAGGATTCCGCCGATCGCCGTGACGCTGCCGCGAAACGATCAGAGACGATCACCGCCGAACTGCACGCGCTCACCGAACAACGCGGTGAACGCGCACTGCGATACCGCGACGTCAAGGACCAGCACGACACCACCTGGGACACCCTCACCCGGCTCGGCGGGCAACGCCACACCCTCTCCCGTCATCCGCGCCTGATCGAGCTGGCCGCAGCCGACGCCGATGCCGGACTCGACCTCGACGTGGCCGGCACACGGCTGGTCGGGCTGCTCACCGAACGGGTGCAGCATGCCGAGTCCCGCCTGGTCGCCGAGGAGGTAACCGCGTCCGACGACCGCCGCGCGCAGCTCGCCCTGGCCCAGACCCACTTCCTGCCGCCACCGCTGGACGTCGAGCAGACCCTGGAGGCGGTGAACGCCGCCGGTGTCACGGCAGTGAGCGGCCTGCAGTTCCTGCGCGACACGGTCACCGCGGACCGGCACGCCGAGGTGATCCGCAACGTTCCGCAGATCGTCGGTGGCGTCGTCATCCTCGGTGAGATCCCCGACGACGATCTGCCCGGCCTGATCAACAAGACGAACCTCACCACGACGCTGGTCGTGCAGGTCAGCCTCGACCAGGCCGCCCGCCGGCTGGTCGCGGCCGATCCTGGCACGGCAACCGACCAGCAGGTTGTGGTACCGCTCCGCTCGGCCCTGCTCGAACGGGAGGCGGCCGACGCCGAAGAGCACCTCCTGCAGGTCCGCCTCGCAGGTCTGGACGCCCGACGTCAGCGAATCGCCGAGCAGCGGGAGACGGACCGTCGGCTGGCCGCCGATCTCCGCAGCCACCTGGAAGAATTCCACCAGCACCGCCGCGACGAACTGCACGCACGTCTGGCGCAGCTGGCCCAGGAGATGGAGAACCTTGACGCCCTAGAGGAGGCCGCCGCTGCAGAGCATGTCCGCCTGGACGCCGAGCGTACGGCCGCAAAGGCGACCGAGAAGGAACTGAACGCCCGGCTGGAGACCCTGGCGTCGCTGCTGCCGACGATGCGTGACCTGGCCCGCCGCGTCGAGGCCGTCGCCCAGTTCAAGACGACCGCGGCCGAGGCCGAGGCCGAACACGGGCGCCAGACCCGCCTCGCCGAGCAGTACCGCGACCGTGCCGAACAGGCCCAACGCACCGCCACCCAGCAGCACCGCGCGGCAACGCTTCGAGGAGCGGACGTCGACCGGTACGACGCGGAAGCGCGCGACCTGGACATCCCCGACGACTCCGCCCCTGCCCTCGATGCCGACGAGCTCGCGACGCTGCCGCTGGACCTGCTGCGCAGACGGTTCAGCGATGCCGAACGGATGTGGCACTCAGCCATCGGCGACTCCGCGCTGCACGCCAAGGCGGGCGTCGTCAAAGCCCAACTGGAGAAGGTGCGCGAGGCGCTCAGCGACTTCACCGAGCAGGAACTCCAGCAGACGAGTCTGCTGCGTGACACCCCGGACGCGGTCGAGCCGGAACGTCGCCGAGCTGCCCTCAGCCAGGCCCGCCAGCTGCGTGAGGCCAGCGAAGCCGAACGGACCGAGGCGAAGACACTCCTGAAGCAAGCCAACGACGCGGAGTCCCTCACCTCCACGACCTCCCCACGCGAGGACGACCCCGACAGCTCAGAGTTGGATCCCGGTCCGCTGGACTACCCCGACGCGGCCACCGCCCGCCTGGCACTCGCCGAAGCGGAGAGCGCGTCGAACACGGCCCGCAGCGCGGCCAACAGCCAGGAACAGCTCCGCGACGATCGGAAACGCGTGGCCGCGGCGGCGCGAGCCGAAGCAGATACCTTCCGCAGTTCCGAACGGGTCCTGGCCGCCACCGTCGCCTCACTGCCCGTCGTGGACATCGACAGCGGCGATCTCGCCGACGTCGATGAGATCCTCGAACGCGAGGGTGGCCTGGGCCGGGCAGACGCGGCCAGCCTGACCGTCAAGGGCCTGCCGTCGTTGGAGGGGCGGCTCCAGGCCGTCCTGAACCGACGTACCGAGGGATACCGCAAGGCGCAAGAGGAACTCGCTCAGGCGTCACGCCAGTTGCAGGGATTCGCGCAGCGTCCGGAGTACGCCAAGGTCGTCGATCGCCGTCTCGTCGAGCGGCTGTCCGACGACCCCGAGATCCTCCGCCGTAAGATCGACGAACTCATCGACGACGTGACCCTCCGAGAACGGCTCGTCGCCGCGACGTTGGAGGCGATCGAACGCGACCAACTCCTGCTCGTTCAGCAATGCGCAGGCCTGATCAAGTCGGTGTTCGACGATCTGGACCAGGTCTCCCAACACTCGGCCCTGCCCAAAGGTCTCGGGAAATGGTCGGGTCAGCGGTTCCTCGGGCTGGAGATGACCCGCTGGGGCGGCGACGAAGAACTGGCCAGACGGCTGTCGCTGGAGATCGACCGGATGGTCGCCGCAGTCGGCCCCGAGGACAGTCAGAAGGCCACCGCCCTGCCCGAGCCGATGATGATGACCAAACGGCTCGTCCTCGCCGCGCTCGGCGGCAGCGGACACGTCGTTGCCAAGGTGCTCAAACCCAAACCGAACCTCGCGGTGGAACGGGTCTCCGTCACCCAGATCCAGAAGTTCTCCGGCGGGGAGTTGCTCACCGTCTCGGTCATGTTGTACTGCATCCTGGCCCGCCTTCGCGCAGCCAACCGCGGTAAGCGACTGCCCGGCGGTGTGGGAACGCTCCTGCTGGACAACCCGTTCAGCAAGGCCACCTACGTGCTGTTCCTCAAACTTCAGCGTGAAGTCGCTGCGGCCCACGGCGTCCAGCTCGTCTACGCCACCGCCGTGCGTGACCTGCTGGCCATCGGCCAGTTCCCGCTCATCCTGCGGCTGCGCAACGGCACCGACGAACGCACCCGGACCCAGTACGTCCAGATCGTCGAACGGTTCGGCGACGCGGTCCGCGACGCCGTCAGCCACGCCCAGGACAACACCATCACCGGAACCCGCCTGTACCGCGTTCCCGACCAGCCAACCGATCATGAGCCAGCACCGACCGGCGATGCCGGCACGGCTCTCCGTCTCTCCGATGAGGAGCCGACGGCGAGGTGAACAGGCTCGCCGAACGTATGGCCCACGCGGTAAACGCACATCCGCGAGCTCGAGTGCCTTCTGACATCGTGATCGAGGCTGCCTACGCCGCAGACAGCAGCCTGCTCACCGAACCCGATCGACGTGACCGCCTCTGGCAAGCATTCCAAGAGTTGGCCGCAGCCGACGTCGTCCGACTACCGTCCGGCGCTAGCGGATGGGACTACGCCGCCCTTCCAGCCCTGCCTCGATGGGTCGAACGCGTCAACGCCCGCCGAACTGCCCGGCAGCCCGAACCGCCAAGAGCATGGGTGGACGAACTGGAATTCGCAGCCACCGCTGTCCTGTCGCCAGCGGAACGCAACATATTGGTCCGCATCAACGACTTCCTCCGGGACGGCGGCCGGACGGCCGAACCGATACCACTCCGCGAACGCTCCTACCAACTGTTCCAAAACGAAAAACGCCTCGACAACCTCACCGAATCGCGACTGGTCGTCTCCGGGCTCCTCTCGCTGGAGACGCATCTGCGCGCCTTCGCAACACCTCCACCACTGCCTATCGTGGAACTCGGTTCCGCGCCCTGGGCGTTGATCGTCGAAAACGTCGCCACGTTCACCAGCCTGCGGAGTGTCCTGCGGCACATGGCTACGGCCAACCGCGCAGAGGTCGGCTGGCTCTGCCTCGGATCAGGCAAACTCGTCATCCAGTCGATCGCCTCGCTGGCCGAACGTAGCGTCGAGACCGGGCACCGTATTGTCACCATCTCGTACTTCGGCGACCTCGACGTGGAGGGCTTGGAGATCGCGCAACGCGCATCCGACCGTGGCATCTCCATCGGCTTGCCCCCACTGCAGCCAGCAGTCCAGCTCTATGAGGCCCTGCTACAGCGGCCCGACCGTGAGGCGGAGCCAGCGGACCCACTACGGATCCAGGCAGCCGCGAGGTGGCTCCCCGAAGAACTCGCGCCGATGGTTGTGACGATGCTCCTGAGCAACAGATGCCTTCGCCAGGAGGCGCTACCACTCCCGATGATACGAAAGATCCTCAGCGGAGATTCGCCGTGACGGACCTGCAGTCACGGCCGCCTCTCGGACTCGGTCCGTACCGTTCATTTACCTTGGGCGACGTGATCGCGTTCTTGACCTGTCGGCTGGTTCTGCCACGGATGGGTGTTACGGCCAGCGGCAGGGTGGGTGGCTGTGGCTGACGACGATCAGCGGGTACGGCGGCGGCGAAGCTTCGATGAGGATCCGGACACCTACCAGATTGCGCGGCCGGGCTACCCGCCACCAGTGTCCGGGCGAAGGGTCGGTCTTTCGATGACCGGTGTGGTCAAGCGCGCGGCCCGTGCCATCGTCATCGACGACGACGGTCGATTGCTACTGATCAAACGGACGAAGCCGGGACGGGCACCGTACTGGACGACACCCGGCGGCGGGGTCGAACCGGGCGACGTGTCGGTGGAGCAAGCCATGGTGCGGGAGTTGCGGGAGGAACTCGGTGCCGAGGTCGCCGCAGTGCAGCAAGTGTTCCTTGTCTCGGATCAGATCGGTGCGGGCGAGGCCGCGGTGCAGCACTTCTTCGTGTGTCGCCTGCGGCATCTGGACCTCGACCGGCGTCACGGGCCGGAGTTCCTCGAGCCCGGGAGTGGTCGCTACGACCTCGACCGGGTGGTCCTCGGCGCTGACGGCGAGCTACCCGTCGACCTGAAGCCGGCGGCCGTCAAGGCGTTCATCGAGGCGAACTGGATCGCGCTCATCGCTGCCATTGAACCCGATACGACGGTTTCCGCAGCGGTCACCGGTCCCGGTGTGCAGGTTGTCGCGGCCCTGTTGTGGCGTGGCGACCACATCGTCCTCGTCCGGGAACAACGCGACGGCCAGGAGATCTGGTCGATCCCGGGTGGCGGCGTCGAGCGCGGCGAATTGCTGACCGAGGCGCTGATCCGTGAGGTCTGGGAGGAGACCGGTCTGCGGCTGGCCGCCGTAGGCCCGCTGGCCTACGTCGTGAACACGACGACCGAGCGGTACCCCTCGGCAGTGGTGCTGACCTTCGACTGCGCGGACTGGGACGGCGAGATCGCCCCGCGCGACCCGGACGGCAAGGTCACTGGCGCCGTGCTGTTGCCGCTGGCCGAGGCCAAGCAGGTCCTGGCGTCCTCTCTCGCCTCGCGGCCCGAGATCGAGCCGCTGCTGGTCCATCTCGACGGTGCGGGCGGTCGCACCCGGTTGTGGTCCTACCGGGACGACCACCCGATTTATTGAGCGTGCCTGTCCGGGACGCTGCTGCCGGGTCCGGTCATGTCCGCCGCCTCACGCCCGCCGCGCCAGACTCGTCGCTCCAAGGTTGAATGTCGGGGTGCGACCGATAACCGGACAGGCGTTGACAGGGTCGCCGTGACACATGATCAGACCGCCGAGCATGCGGGTCGAACTGCCCAGGATGTGGTCCAGGCGTGCCCCTGCGGCAGCGAGTACGGCGGTGATCGTTGTCGCTGTTGGGTGGCGTGCGTGCGACCGGAGAGCTGTTCATCTTCGATTCGTCCAGGCCGTCGATATAGAGGTGGACTTACCGCACACGGCCCGGCAATGCTGACCTTGCAACCCAACGAGGAGTGAGACCGGTTCAACCCACCGGCTGGACGTACGCTCGGACGAACCAGTCGCGCACCATCGCCTTGTGCAGGTGGCCGGCGACGACAATGCCGTCACCGCCGAGCGTGACGTGGACGTGGACCTTGCCGTCGGTGATCTCCCCGGTGCCGGTCAGTTCGAACGGCTGGTCGTAGTCGGTCAGGATGTCATCGAGCGGGTCGCCCTTCGGCATGACCGACACCGTGCACTCCTGTACCGCGCCGACCAGCGTGAGCGCAGCGTCTCTGACACCCTGTTCTGCCGCCTGCTTGGCGATGGACTCGAGCACTTCCTCGTCACGACCGACGTGGGCGATGAACACCTGTCCTCCTACACGGCGATGGGGTCGAGACCGGCGAGCGTGTAGCCGATGGCACGTAGGTGTTCGCCGCTGATCTCGGTCTTCAGCGCGCCCGTCAGGGCATCGTCTACGGCCGTTCGCGCCTCCGGCCTGGTCCGGGCGAGCAGCACGATCGAACACCAGTGGGCGCCCGCGTCGGCGGTGTTGGTGACTTCTGCGGTGAGCGCGTCGAGCTGGTGCTGTTCAGCGAGGGGGAAGCCGCTGCGAGCGAGCTGGCGGGCGTCGTCCCACGGCAGCCCGAGGACCCGGGAGACTACCGCGGTGACGTACAGCTCGCGCACCTCGACGTCGGCGACGAGCCAACGGGCGACCTGACCGTCGAGGACGGGGGAGCCGATCTTCGCCAGTATGCCCGAGGCGTTGACCCGCAGCACCGGCGTGCCCTTCTGTGCCCACTTGGTCAACGCGGCCAGGCTCGGCGTGTCCTGCGAGAAGAGCGCGGCGATGGTCTTGTCGACCGCGTGCGAGGTCTGCGCGGACGCGAGCAGGTGGTAGCGCTCAGCACGGACGCTCGTGGCGATGTCGCTCGCCTCATCTGGCACGCCGACTGCCGCGAGCGCCGACACGGCGCCGATCAGCAACTCGCGCCTGTTCAAGTCGTCCCCCAGCACCTTCTCGTACGCCCGGATCACCGCGGGCGTGACTGCCCGCTCACCGGTCTCTGCGTTGCCGAGGTAACTTCGCGAGAATCCGGTGCGCTTCGCCATTCCGGCCAGGCTCTGGCCGGCGGCTTGCCGAGCCCGCCTCAGTGTTACGCCGAGATCGTCCACGGTCCAGCTGTCCCTCGATTTTGGAGCGGCCTGGAGACAGCCGCGTTGTTCCATGTCACCTGCGGTGAGCATGAGACTACGAGGGAGACGGCACCTTGCCAAACTGGCAGAAGTGTCCTGCTGCCAGGCGCGTCTGTGTCGGTGACTTCGGGGCGTGGACGTCACGGTAACGGCAACGTGGATCGATAGCGGCCTGAACCGGGGAATGCTCGACACCCCCGGCCTCCGAGACCGACTGGGAAGATCTCTGGTCGAGGTTCGAGCGAGGGAGAAGAGAGTTGGCCCAGACACCGTCCGAACTCAGGCCCTTCGAATCTCCGTTTCACTACCTCGGCGCCGAGTTGCGTGCCTGGCGAGTGCTACGGGGATATTCCCTCGCACGACTCGGTTCCGTTGTGCATGTCTCTGGCGACCTTCTTGGCAAGATCGAAAAGGCGCAACGGCGGCCGACCGAGGATCTCGTCGAACGCTGCGACCAAGCGCTCAATACCTCGGGCATCCTTGTGCAGCTGTACGAGCTCGCATGTTGTCGGCATTTCGAGCACGCCCAGGTAGGCGCGGCGCAGGGACGTCAGCAGTCGATCAGCGCCTCTGGTCGCGTAGGGCCGGAGCAGTCGGATTCGGTTGGCTACGAACATGTGGCTGACGTCGCCAGTCTCGCGGTGTATCGACGCCGAAGGCTGACCCCGGCCAGCTATCGCTCACACCGGGCATATTGACTATCGAGCGACGGGCCGGACACCTAAGGTAGTCGCTCATGGCCACAGCTCGTCGAGGCTCGGTCCTCACGTCCCAGGATGCCGACTTTCCGCGCTGGTACCAGGAGGTGCTGGACAAGGCAGAACTTGCCGACAACGGCCCCGTGCGGGGGACGATGGTGATCCGTCCGTTCGGTTACTCGCTCTGGGAGCGGGTCCAGGCGGAGATTGACACACGGATCAAGCTCACCGGTGCGGAGAACGTGTACCTGCCGCTGTTCATCCCGGAGAGTTACCTGAAGCGTGAGGCCGAGCACGTGGAGGGGTTCAGCCCGGAGCTCGCCGTGGTGACGCTCGCGGGCGGGAAGGCGCTGCCCGAGCCGCTCGTCGTCCGCCCGACGAGCGAGACGGTGTTCGGCGAGCTCATGTCGAAGTGGGTCCAGAGTCACCGGGACCTGCCATTGCTGCTGAACCAGTGGGCGAATGTGGTCAGGTGGGAGCTGCGGCCGAGGCTGTTCCTGCGTACGACGGAGTTCCTGTGGCAGGAGGGGCACACCGCGCACGCCACGGCCGAGGACGCGGCGGCGTATGCGCTGCGCATCCATCTCGAGGTGTACCGGGACTTCCTGCAGAACGTCCTCGGCCTGCCGATCCTGGTCGGTGTGAAGACCGCGCGGGAGCGGTTCGCCGGCGCCGTCAACACCATGTCCTGTGAGGCCATGATGGGCGACGGTAAGGCGCTGCAGATGGCGACGAGCCACGAGCTGGGGCAGAACTTCGCAAAGGCGTTCGACATCACCTACACCGACGCGGCCGGGCAGCGGCAGCACTGCTGGACGACCTCGTGGGGCAGCAGCACCCGGATCATCGGCGGACTGATCATGGGGCACGGCGACGATCACGGGCTCGTCGTCCCGCCGAGGTTGGCGCCGATCCAGGTGGTTGTGCTGGCGGTCAAGGACGACGAGCAGGTCCTGGACGCCGTGCGCCGGCTGACGGTCGACCTGACCGGTGCCGGCGTACGGGCGCGGGTGGACCTGCGGACCGATCAGGGGTTCGGCCGGCGGGTGACGGACTGGGAGCTCAAAGGCGTTCCGCTGAGGATCGAGATCGGCCCACGCGATCTCGCCAACGGCGAGGTCAGCGTGATCCGCCGGGACACCCGCGCGAAAACTCCGGTGCCGGCCGGGCAGGTAGCGACGACCGTCGTACAGCTGCTCGACACCGTCCAGCAGGAGCTGCACGGCAACGCCGTCCGGCGGTTGACGTCGCGCATGGTCGACACCGAGTCGCTGCAGGAAGCGCGGGAGGCCGCCCGCACGGGATTCGCCAGGATCCCGTGGAGGATCCTCGGCGTGCAGGGCGAGCATGCTCTGGCCGAGGACGCCATCAGCGTGCGCTGCCTGCAGACCGCAGAGGGTGCCGTACCACCGGACCCTGACGCCGTCGACGTTGTCGCGGTGGTCGGCCGGAGCTATTGATGCAGGACGAGTCGCACCACAGGTTCCGAATCCAGGTGAACTGACGGGACCTTCTCCCCTGAGGTCCGCGTCTGCTCGGTGGCCATTGCGTCTGCGCTCATCCGGGTCGACGCGACCGCGGTAGCGGATGCCGGACACGACGTCGAACCGCATCCACGCCATCAAGGTTGTCTACCTGAGCGCTGCCACGGCCGACGATGCCCAAACGTTGAAGAGGACGGCTATCCGCGATGCCCGCAACCGACACCCGCCTCGGCGCATCCCACACCGCGCTGATGAGCATCCTTCGTGCTGCTCTGGACCTGCGTGAAGGACCTGAACTGACCGGCATCCTGGAGTTGCTGCGCCAGCGCAGGGCGATGGACCTGTCTGACCTGCCGCCCGCCGAGCAGGCCGCGCTGATCGGCGCGCGTTCTCAGGAGTTGCTGCCGTCCATCGGCCAGCTCGCCGAACTGCTGGCCTCGGCCGGGCGGGAAGGCCGGCAGGTCATCGTCAAGTTCGGCATCGATCAGACCGCCGCTGACGTCCATGTCGGGCACGCCGTGCCGATGGTCATCGCGAGCCGGTTCCAGCGCATGGGTCACCGGGTGGTGCCCATCGTCGGGACATCACGGCCAAGATCGGCGACCCGTCCGGCCGCGTCGCTGACCGGCCACCGCTGACCGATGACGACATCGCGGCCAACATGAAGACCTACCGTCAGCAGGTCACGCCGTTCTTCGACTTCGACCACGCCGACTTCCGCTTCAACAGCGAGTGGCTGGCCCCGTTCGACGAGATCTACAAAAGCGAAACCGGCCGCGACATCCTCGCCGAACCCACCCTCCTCTTCACCGATGCCGAGCACACCGAGTCGACATCGACGGCTGCCCAGGACCGCTGACACACGAGCTGAAGTCGCGTCTGCCGGCCTGGCCCCGCCGCACCGGCCGTCCCGGAAAATCACCGCGTTCGCCCGTGATGGCCCATCCGCCGCACCTGGCCCCGACCCCGTCCAGATTCCTGCTGCCGCGTACGCCGAAGCCACTCCGTCTTCGAGGTCGGCGCCCGAACTGGCAGCCGAGGGCAACGAGCTGAGGGAAGTGCTGATATGGCGCGGGCGCCGGCCGAGGCCGTTCCGGTCGCTCGCTGCGGCTGACGACGAGCTGCAGGTGCTGCGCAGGCGGTGCTTCGGCGACAATCCGATCAATGGCCAGGCCGCTCGGCCAGCCGCCCCAGCACGGATGGTGCGGCGGATACTGGTGCCGGGTGTCATGACGTGGTGCCGGACGTCTCGGGGCATCCAGCAGGAGCGGACGCGGGCGAGGAGGTCGAGGTGGTTTCGTCCTCGCCAACCATCACCGCCACCGGCCCGGGGCCGAGCCGTCCGCGCTGGTAGACGGGCGACGAACACGTGGTCCGGCCACACCATCCTTCAGGTCCGTCGCGAGCCTGGCAGATCTCTACGCCGTCAGGGCGGACATGCGTCGGATCACTTCTGCCTCTCCGAGAGAGGCGGCGACCGCGTGGAGGTCCGGGCTCCGTGTCGATCCGGTCAGCGCGACGCGGACGATCTGGGCGACTTCGCGGACGGAGCCGTGGTACTGCTCCGGAGCGGCCTTGTGCTCTTTCGGGGTTGCGGCGAACTCGTGCCGTTGTGCCAGTGCGCGTATCTGGTCGAACCACTCCTGCGGGTCGCTGAGATCCGTGTACGAGCGGGCGAAATCGCTTGCGAGACTGCTCATCACGGCCCTGTCGATGCCCGCCATCGGTGTCCCGGTCAGGTCGTGCACCAGCGGAAAGAGCTCGTGGAAGAAGTAGCCGTAGATCGGCCGGAAGTCTGACCACTTCTTGAGGTCCTTACGCGGATTGGGCACGCCCTCCCGTTCGATCTTGAGCGCGCGGAGTGCGACGTCCTGGTTGTCGGCCATGACGCGCCAGAGTTCCGGGTCGTGGGTCGCTGCCCACTGCAGCACCTCCCGGTAGATCTCGTCGGACGGCATGGTCGCGACGTGGTCGGCGCAGATGTCCTCGAGTTTGACCAGGTCGGCGAGCGCACCGGACGACCCGCATTCGGACAGCAGAATGGGCGCGGCCAGCGCCTCCGTCAGTGGCAGGGTGGCGAGCCGGCCGTTCGCCAGACCGCGGAGGTAGTACAGGACCGCCGGGACCGGAAAGCCCGACTCGACGTAGAAGTCGACCGAGGCCTCGGGGTCCTTGCGCTTGGAGAGCTTCCGCTTGCTGGAGCCTTCCTTCTTCAGCAGTTGGGCGATGTGGGCGTACTCGATTGTCGGGAACCCGAGGGCGGCGAACAGTTGCAGGTGCAACGCCACCGAGGGGATCCACTCTTCGGCCCGCAGCACCAGGTTGACCCGCATCAGGTGATCGTCGACAGCATGCGCGAAGTGGTAGGTGGGGAGCCGCAGCGGCTGGTTCGAACTCTTGAGGATGACGACGTCGTTGTAGTTGTCTTCCATCTCGATGCGGCCGCGGATCGCGTCTACGTACTGCACCCGATTCCCGGCAACGCCTGGCGAGCGGAAGCGAACGACGTAGGGCCGGCCTTCGGCGAGCGCGTCGGCGACGGCCACCGGCGACGCATCTCGCCACAGTGCCCAGGCCCCGTAGTACCCGGTCGGCACCTTGGCGGCCTGCTGCGCTGCTGTCGCTGCGGCGAGTTCCTCGCGGCTGGCGAAACAGAGGTAGGCCTTGCCTTCACGAAGTAGCTGCCGGACGTACGTGAGGTAGATGTCAGCGCGTGCCGACTGCAGGTAGGGTCCGTAGACGCCGTTCGTGTCGTCTTCGAGCGGCTCGATCCCGAAGTATTCGAATGCGCGCCAGAACTGTTCTTTGGCGCCGTCGATCTCGCGGCTCTGGTCGGTGTCCTCGACCCTGACGAAGTAGGTACCGCCCGAGTGCAGGGCAACATCCTTGTCGATCATCGCGGCGTACACGCCACCGATATGCAAGTGACCCGTTGGGCTGGGACTGAACCGGGTGACCTTCGCACCCGGGGCCAGGACTCGATCGGGGTAACGCTCCTGCCAGACGTCCGGCTCGGGAAGACTCGCAGGAAACAGTCCATCGATCGTGGACCGATCGAGCATCTGGGAGACTCCTTCATCGCAGTGGCATCTACAAGCCGTTACACGGGCCGCCGCAGTTACGCCGCAGGAACCGCACCCAAGTTGCCATCCGGCGTGTCCCTCACCATCGGCATGGACGCCTCACCTGACCAGGCCCATGCACACTCGGCGAGCAGCTTTCCGGAACGCTACCGCATCGGCGACGAACCCTGTCTGGTGAAACGCCGCGAACAACGATGCACCAGCCGCCTCTCCACTGCGTGCCGAAGCGCATTCACTGCGTGCCCGGTCCCGATCATCAGGAAAGGTCGGCAAGGAGCGCTTCCAGGTCACGATAGGTCGACTCGACGCCCTCGATGTTGCCGAGCCGATGCCGCTCCAGCCGCACCGCACCAAGATGGCGAGCCTCATACACGCGTGCGCGCAGCTGGGCGGCGATCGAGCGGTCCAACGACCCGTAGCTGTCCCAGAACGCATCCCGCTCCGTGCCAGGCTTCGCCGAGGCCATCCGGATGGTCCAGTCCGCCGCCGGATCACCCCACCAGGTGCGATCCAGGTCCAGCACACCCGTGATCGTCGGCACCGGCGCGTCCCGGTCGAGCATCACGTTCACCGTCCACAGATCACCGGCCAGCATCCGTGCCTGCTCCACCTCGTCGAACACCGACCTGCGTGCAACGACGACCGCCGAAACCTTGCGCAGATCTGCGGCGTCGAGCCCGGCCGCCTCGACATCGGCGGCGATGTCGTCGAAGCCCGCGACAAGCGCCGTGCTCCACGTCGGAGCACCTGGTCCATTGACGGGACCGAAATGCGGCCCGCGGATGCCGTGGACTGCACGGGCGATCTCCCCCAACTGCTGGAAGAAGCCGGCCCAGGCCGGTCGCGGGTAGTTGCTCAGATGATCCGGCGCTGGCACACCTGGCAGAAACGTTTGCACGAGGTAGTCCCGGCCGATCAGTTCGTGCGACCAGTCCGCGGCGATCACGCTGGGCATCAGCGGCGCCAACGGCGCCAGCCACGGCAGGCTCGCATACTCGTTGCGCATCAACTGCCACTCGCTACGGAACTGCTTCCCAGGCTCCGGCGCTACCCGAACAACCACGGGGTCTGCGTGCCCATCGAGCTGAACACGGTAGGTGGTGTTGTATTGGCCGGTACCCAACTCGGTCGCCGTGAGTGGACGCGACTTCAGGCCGAACACTCGAGCACAGATCGCTGTGAGATCGTCAGCAGTCACGGTCTCCTGGAACGCACCTGCGAGACGCGAGATCGGGCGGAACTCCATACGCAGTTTCCCATCACTCCGGGGGTCTGGACGCGTCGTTCCTGCTCGTACTTGGGCTACCGGTCGGCGCGGCGTGACAGCGAGCAGAGGCGTGCTCTGCCGGGTGGCGATGCGTCAGGCTCGGCGGGTAGGTGCACAACCTCGGCGATGATCTTTATCAGGATAGGCCGCGGTGCTGGTGTCACCTCTCGGGCGAGATGCGTGTCGTCAGCGGTGTGCGGTGAGGTCGTGCAGGAGCGCGGCGGTGTCAGCTTTGTGGTCCAGCAGGACGCGTGCGGTGCGGTGGCGAAGGAGCCAGAACTCGTCGACGGCGTCCTGGAACAGGCCTGGCTTGAGGTAGTGCTGTTTGACCCCGTACAGGCTGGTGAGGAGTTGCAGCAACGCGACCTGGGCGCTTGCGCGGATGTCGTCGGCGGCGACCGTGGGGTTTGCCTGCAGGTATCCCTTGAGCAGGGCGCGTGCGGTGGAAAGCCAGTCCGTTGTGGTGGCGACCACGTTGGGGTAGAAGGCCATGCGGCCGATCTCGTAGGCGGTGAAGAATGGGTCCGGCGGCCGGAAGTCGATGACGGCGGTGAGCTCGGCGCCATCGAAGAGCAGGTTTACGGGGCTGTAGTCACCATGCAGCACCTGTGTGGTGAGCTCGGGCAGCTCGGCCACGAGCTGTGGAATCTCGCCGATGCAATCCCGCCGTTCGGCGAGCGTGGCGGCGGCGTCGAGGTCGAAGGTATCGGCGGTTCCGGCTGCGATGCGCGTGTCGATGATGGCGGTGAGGCGGTCGACGGTCGCGGTCAGGTCCGCTGGGTCGACGGCGAGCCATGCCTGTGCCTGCGGCGACGGCCCGGTGCTGGCGGGTAGGGAGGCGAAGATGGTGTGGATGCGGCCGAGGGCCGAACCCGCATTCCGCGACTGTTCGTGGGTGGGTTGTGCGGTGACGACTGTTCCGGGCATCCACTCCCACACCGAGACGGCGTACGCCGTGCTCGTGTCGATGGGTTGGTCGTCGCGGTTGCGGAGCAGGCCGGCGACTGGCACGCCGCCGAGGCCGGCGAGGGCCGACAGGGTGATGGCGTCGGCTTCACGGGCGATGTCGGCATCGGGGGGATAGTGCTTGACGAACACGTCGCGGTCCGCGCACGTCGCCCGATAGTTGATCGTGCCCTGCCCGATCGGTAGCTGCACCAGGCGTTCGGGCACGAACGCGTAGCGGTGCGCGAGGACGTCGGCGATCATCGAAGAGGCTTCGGTGGTGGGCACGGTCATCGCCGCTACCCTCCGATCAGGTGTTGGGGTGTTCCGCCGCCGGTTGTCGCCGGTCCGGACGATGCGTTGTGGAGCAGCTCCTTGCAGAGCGCCTGACAGGTGCGTCCGATCCTTCCCACCTGCGGACGGAGTCACTCATTGGCCGGCGAGCGCGGGGATCGCCGCCTGGGCCGGGTGTGGTCAACATGGTCTCGGCGGCCAGCAGTATGGCACCGAGGCCGGTCCCGGCGGGCGCAAGCCAGCGAGCGGGTCCGTCCGCGCCGGCTGACGTGACGACGGCCGTCGGTGACGGCGCGGTCGCCGTCACATCCGGAAAGACAGCGAAGACGCCCTGCGAGACGCCGGCGCCGACATCGTCTGGCCTGACCTTCCTGACCCGAGCAAGTCCTCGATACCGTAGATCCGTAGCAGCGGACCCGCTCAACTGGCAGAAGCCGATCTGCCAGCAGACATGTCATATGGTCAGCCGACGTGCAGGTGTGGTAGGTCGGCCAAGGCGATGCTCTGTCTGCATGGCCGTCACGGCGAGAGGATATTTTGTTGGGGCGACAAGCCCGCCGTGCGATGCTCGCCGACATGGAGGACCTCCGTGTGGGTGCTTACGGCGACGTCGTTGCGGACGTGTACGACGATTGGTTCGCGGTCGGCTCGTACGACCAGCATGAGGCGGACGCAGCCGCCGTGTTCCTCGCCGCGCAGGCTAACGGCGGACGTGCGTTAGAGCTCGGCATCGGCACGGGCCGGGTTGCGTTACCCCTATCTCGCCGTGGCATCGAGGTGCATGGAGTCGAAGCGTCCGAACTGATGGTAGCCAAGCTGCGCGCGAAGCCTGGCGGTGCCGCCCTGCCCGTCACCATCGGGAACTTCGTCGACGTAGCGGCACCTGGGCAGTTCGACCTGATCTACATCGTATTCAACACCTTGTTCTTCCTGACAAGGCAGGAAGAACAAGTCAGGTGTCTCGGGAACGTTCGTGATCGACTTCGTAGCCATGGCAGGCTCGTGGTTCAGGCATTCGTCCCGAATCCAGCGCACTTCCAGCAAGCCGAGCGCATCCAACTCGGTGAGATGACTGCCGACCAAGTCCGCTTGGATTTCAACCGACATGACCCCGTAGGTCAGACGCTTTTCTCCCAACGCGTCGTGCTTGCACCGAACGGGACTAAACTGTACCCGATGCTAATACGATACATATGGCCTTCCGAACTTGACCTAATGTGCCGCCTCCATCATCTTCGTCTTGTGGAGCGTGTCAACGATTGGGGCCGACAGGTTTTCGATTCAGCAAGCTCGCGCCATGTCTCCGTCTACGAAGTGGAAGACGTGTGAAGCCGGTGTTATCTATGGCCGGCGCACAGCAAATGGTGGTCCGGCATGTGTAGGTGTGCAGCAGTTCTTGGTCTCAATTTGGTTCTCCTGGGGCATGCTGGCCGTCGCGTCTTCGAGCCGGATCAGCGTGAAGCCCTTCGGGTCGAAGGGCTTCGATCGCGTCAGTCCGCTGCCCGGCTCGTCGTCCTGCGTGAACGGATCGCCGCCCACGAGGCCGCGCACAATCCGGAAAACTCTTGACCCGCAACGGCTCGTCCAGTGATCACACTGAGACCAACGATGCGGGAGCCGGCCGAGTATCGGTCTATCTGCGGCCGTTGGCCGTCGCTGACACCGATGCGGTCCACGACTGGGCGCGGCGTGAACAGGCGTGCCGGTATCAGTCGTGGGGACCGAACTCGTGGGAGCAGACGGCAGCGTTCGTCGCCGCCGCGGCCGACAGTTGGACGGTACGGCCACAGACCCGGTTCAGCTACGCGATCGAGGTGGATGGACTCGTCGCCGGCAGCGCCGACCTCCACCTTCGCGGGCCATCGACGGCCGAGATCGCCTACATCGTGCATCCACGGCTCTGGGGCCGTGGCGTGGCTACGACCACGGCCTGGGAACTGCTACGCATCGGTTTCGCCGACCGGGGACGGCACCGCATCTTTGCTACCTGCGACCCGCGCAACGTCGCGTCCAGTCGCGTGTTGCAGAAGATCGGCATGACCTACGAGGGTCGGATGCGGGGCACCGAACGTATACGCGACGGCTGGCGCGACTCTGACCTCTACGCCATTCTCGCCGACGAATTGCAGTTGCCGAGGGGGTCCTGACACCACCCTGCCGTGGCACGGCGAACGATCAGGACATCGGCTAAGCTCAACGCGCCAGAGCCGGTTGGATTCGCCGGCGCGTATGACGCGGCGAACAGAGCACTCTGCTGGAGTGGGCGGCAGCGGTTCGCTCCGCGTCGTCGAAGACTGCGGACCGTACGCAGTACCGAATCGTCGCGGTCGAGATGTTCGAGTAGGGTGGGGCGCTCATTGTCACGGATAACCTGGTGAGCGGGCGCCCAAGACCAACTCAGCCGGGTGAAATGCCGGAGCAGGAACGGCTTTTCGGACTTCCAGACCTTGGTGCTGTTTGCCAATAGGATCGTGCCACGACTGCCACGAGGTCCAGTTCGTTGTCGGAGTGGGAGACGGTGGCGTCTTGCCGGACCAGGCAGCTGACGGTCAGCCCTGCTCCGTTCGCCTCTCTCGTCCTCAGTCTCCTGCCTGTCTTGATCACGGCGACCAGGGCCTGCGTCGCCGCGGTGCGCGGTGGAACCCAGAGACCGCCAACCGGGCGCAACCGCGAGTCACATCCGCGTCGGGCTGGCAGCCCGCACCGCTTGATCATCGCTTTCCATCCGGCAATTGAGGGAAGACGTCCAGGCCGATGCGGACACCGCTAGTGTCCGCATCCACGCATCGGTGGCGCGACGGAGTGGGTTTTGTCAACGCCGCCGAGGCAGGGCGTTCCGCCTTCCGAGCGCAATTCGGATCGTCTGCCCGGCAGCGGGTACAAGGTCATGGGGCGGGGACGAGAAGCCGGGCCATGGGGAGTCCTAACATCGTCGACCCGGACGTGGGGCTGCGCAGGGTGCGGCTCTGATTGCACATCGCCAGACAACCGCCGACGAGTGCGCGGACGCTGAGCGTCACGTCTTCACCGTTGCCCCGGGCACGCCGTTCTAACCCTTCGAGGAGCCCTTCGTCCACGGCATTCTGGGGTGTTCGCGGGCAGCCTCACTGCGCCAGGTTCGCGCCATTTGTGCTCATTGGGTGAGCACGCCATGCGGACAAGGCTGTCGTCCGCATGGCGTCTATAGCTACCCGGAGATGAATGCGAGTCAATGGTTATGTCGCTCGATGTAGTTCTGAGCGCTCCGGGTCGGGTCACCGAGGCATCGGCGGAGCGCCCTCTGGTAGCACCGGGCGGCAGTCATACCTGAAGGAGTCGGGAAGTCAGCCAAGTCGATGGCTGGCGGAGCCTTGCCCTTGCGGGTGCGAAGTCAGGTTCATGGTCCCGTTGATCGTAGGGAGGCAAGATGCCGATCGAAGTCCAGCCACTTGCGGCGGACGGCAAGGAGCGCGTCGAGGCGGTGCTGCGTCGCGCCTCGGAGGACATCGAGTTCCGTGAGCTGCTGCTGCAGAACCCCACGGAGGCACTCAAGGACACCGATCTCACCGAGGAAGAGGCCCAGGTCCTCGCCTCGATGCGTCGGGTGGCGTTGGAGGAGTGGGGCGTGGACGTGCGCAGCTTCCGGTCCTTCGTTCTCGACAACGGCAACAAGCTCACGGTGCCCGACGACATCGACCCGGTCTGACGACTGCGCCAGACCGGCTGATTGATGGACGCCAGGCGGTGACCGGCGACGGAGTCCGAGCGCGTGTGAACGCTCTCGGAAAGCGCTGGTCGGCGCCGCCTGGCATCCCCAGCTCCACACCATCCGAGTAGGCGGGGAGACCAAGGTTGACCACAGACATCTATCTTCTCGGTTCTGGCATCCGGGGAAGTCTCCATTTCACCAACGAGACGGTTCAGGCACTCCGGACCTGCACGTCGGTCCATGTGCTGCATCCGGATGGCATGGTGCTCGACTACGTCCGGCAGCAGTGCGCCGACGTTCGCGATCTGGCCCACCTCTACGACGGCCAGGACGTGCGGCAGGACGTCTACACCGCCATAGCGAACCTCCTAGTCGAGGAGGCTGAGCGGCGCAGCCCCGTCGCCTTCCTGGTGCACGGACACCCGCTCTTCCTCGTCAGCGCGGCCGAGTACACCCTCTCGCTGGCCAAGCAGCGTGGACTGGTGACCGCAGTCCTGCCGGCGGTCAGCTCGTTCGACACGTTGCTGTGCGATCTCGGCATTGACTATGGGTATGGCGTCCAGATCTACGACAGCACCAGCCTGCTCAACCATGGTTGGCAGCCCAACGCGGCCGTGCCGTTGCTCATCTTCCAACTGGCGACCACGTGCAACCCGCTCGTCGTCAACACCACGCCAACGGGTGTCGCCCTCAAGCCGTTGGTCGAGTTCCTTGCACCGATCTATGGCGAGAACCACGTGGTGAAGATCGTCCACTCGGGTGCGTTCCTCGTCGAGCCAACAGAGACCATCGATCTTCCTCTGTCGGCCCTGGTGTCCGACGAAATCGATCTGGAAAGGCGGCCAACGCTCTATGTCCCGCCCGCCCATTGACACTCTCGCTCCGGTCCTTCCGCCGGAGGACATGCTTCGGTCCGCGCGCGATCAGCTCTGGAGCCAAGGGTGGACCATGCTCCCGGACGTACTACCCGGTCCTCTGCTCGATGCGTTGACCACCGAGTGCGAGCGGCTGCTCGCGACGGTCCAGGCGGGCGTCGGGCGGCAGTCGGCCACCGACAACGGCGGCGGGGTCCTCGTCATGAACGGGCTCGACGCCCGCAGTGAACTCCTCTTCGACCTGGCGCGTACCGACGAACTGCGCGGCATGGCGGAGTTTCTGCTCGACAAAGCAGCCATGCCGATCCACACCGAGTACTTCGGAAAGCCCCGGGCGAGCGCCGAACCCACGCCACCTCACCAGGATCAGGTGTTCTACCAGGACCACTTTGCCGATGAGCCCGCCATCACCTTCTGGTGCCCACTACAGGAGGTGACCACCGGCCAGGGCACTTTGGAGTACGGCTCGCCAGCCCCGGCCCAGGGGTCTCTGCTGCCGCACCGCCAGTCGGCCACTGTCGACTTCGGTGCGGAACTCGTCGACCCATTCGCCTATACATTCGTCCCGGCACCCGTTCCGGTCGGCGGCTGCCTCGTGCACAACTCATACGTGGTGCACCGCAGCGGGCCGATGACCGATGACCGGCCCCGGCGGGTCTTCGCGTTCAACTACCGCGGATCGTCCTTCCGTGAGCGGCTCCGGCGCAGCGGCTTGCGGCCATGACCCAAGGCACGCGGCCCCTCGTCTTCCTCGGCCCATCGTTGCCGGAGACCGCAGCGAGGCGCATCCTGCCCGAGGCTGAGTATCGGCCGCCAGCGCGCCGCGGCGACCTCGACGCCGTCGACAGGGCGGCCTTCGATGAGGTACTCCTGATCGATGGAGTGATGGTGTACGACCATCCGCCGTCTCCGAGCGAGGTGTACCGGCTGATGCAGCGCCGCGTTCGCGTGGTTGGCGCCGCCAGCCTCGGGGCGTTGCGTGCCGTCGAACTGCGCAAACACGGCATGGAGGGCGTCGGATGGGTGGTCGAGAACTACGGGTCGGGCCTGGTCACCGCCGACGACGAACTGGTTGCGCGGCTCGACCCACGTACAGGCCGAGCCGTGACGCTCTTCCTGATTAACCTCCGGTACGCCGCGGTGTGCCTGACGGAGGCGGGCGTGCTCGCTGCTGAGCAGGCGGACCGATTCCTGACCGCGATGGCTGCCGTGCATTTCGAGCAGCGCACCGGGGCGGAGACCCGACGCCTTGCCTCGGCTGCCGGCATCGCACCCGAGGCGGCCGACCAGCTGATGGAGGCCAGGTTCGACGTCAAAGCGCTCGATGCGGCCCGCGCGCTCGCCGGTTCCCGGCACGCCAGCCCGCTTGCCGCCGGGCTGGCGGAGGTCGGCCAGCAATGACGGAGATCAGCGCTCTGGAAGATTTGCTGCGACCGAGGCTGGCGGAGTTCGGCATCACGCGGCTGGCCGATACGACTGGCCTCGATCGCACCGGGATTCCTACCGCCAGCGCCGTGAAGCCTGGCACGGCCGACGTGATCTGGGTTTACAGCGGAAAGGGACGCAGCCAGCCACACGCGAGGGCCGTCGCAATCATGGAGTGCCTGGAGCGCACCTGCGCGCTGTGGCCGTGGGCCGCGGACACAGTGGTGTGCTCGGCAGCCGAGCTCGACGACCGGTCGCCGTGGCCGGTCTGGGCACCTAGCCGGTTTACCGAAGGCCAACGCCGGACGGCCGCGACCGCCCCGATCCCTTGGGTCAACGGACGACTGGTGTCGGGAACGGGCTGCGTCTGGCTACCTGCTGACATGGTCTTCACCGGCCATCGTCCCGCACATGTCCGCGCGGCGTCGCCGTTTCGGGTGCGAACGAGCAACGGCCTCGGCGCGGCCTTGGACCTCGACGCGGCGATCCTTCATGCGCTGTACGAGGTGGCCGAACGCGACATCGTCTCGCACTACGAACTGATCGCGTCGCATGCAGGGCTGTCCTTCCTCGCCGCAGTCGGGGCGCAGACCGGCATCGACGTCGGGTGGCTGGCCAACGTGTACCGGGATGACGTGTCGTCCGCGGTCACGGTCGATCTGCGAACCCTCCCACCTACCGCGCGGGAACTCGTAGACCGATTCAGCGCCGCCGGGCTGCAGGTCGTCGTCAAGGCCCTACCCAACGACTTCAACCTTCCCGCCTTCGGAGCCGCGTGTCTGGAACAGATATCGATAGCTCATGTGCTCGGCTGCGCCGGGTACGGCGTCCGGGGTGACCCGGAAGAAGCCCTCCTGGCCGCGCTGCTCGAACTCGCTCAGACCAGGGCAACTGACCTGCAAGGGGCCAGGGAGGACCGGCACGACATCGAGAAGCGTCGACTGCCTCGTACGCTCAACCATCACTGGCTCGCGACACCCGGCGAGCCAACGTCGTACGACACCGCGTCCGCGCAGTTCATGCGCATTCCCGAAGAGCCGCTCGGGCACGTGCTGCACGCCTTTGAGTCCGCCGGCCTCGCCGACGTCGCCGTGGTCGAGTTCGCAGCACCGGACGGGATCGCCGCAGTCCGTGTGCTGGTGCCCGGTGTCGAGACTTGGCACTGCACCGGAGGCGAGGCCATGCTTGGCCCACGCCTGTCGAAGAAGGTCAACCATGGCTGACCTGTTCTGGGCCTTCGAGAATCCGGCCGTCCGTGACGCCGGTGCACTGCCGCCGGTCCAGCTCGGACTCGACTACGGCACGCGACCGGCCCCCACGCCGAAGGACCTGCAGCGAGCCGCCGCACTCGGCCGTCCTGTCACCCCGGCCGACTGCGGACCCATTCGGGTCATCAGTCGGTACGGTTTCATGATCAGGTGCCCTGGCCGGGTCGTCCTGCAGCGCGCCGAGCATCGGCGTACCGAACGGCTGTTCACAAACGAGCTGGCCGCGTACGGCGTTGCCGAGATCCGCGGCGACCGGTGGCCCATCGGCGACACGGGCTTCATCGCGAGCTGGATCAGCGGGTCCGAGTACGTGAAGATCCAGACCGGCGTGATGCTCTTCTTCCCGCGGGACATGTACCTGTACCAAGGACCGTTGCCGAACGCCCAGCTCGTCGACGGGCTCGACGTGGAGGTCATGGCTGGGCTGGAGTATCCCAGCAAGGACCGGCTGTGGCCGGACCACGACGGAGACCTCGCCTGGGCGAGCATTAATGCGATCGTCCGGATTCCGCAGCCGGGACAGATCATCGAGCTCGCCGCTGGCGACCCACTCTGCTGGGTGTTTCCGGTGTCGGCAAGGTCCGAGTTCCAGCTCAGCAAGCTGCCGCTGCCCAGCCAGGATCTGGCCAAAGCACCCGCTGGAGCGCCATGAACACGATGCTGGACGAGTATGGCCTGGAAGCCAGGCTCGGCTTCGAGGATGCGCTGCGCAGATATGCGTTCCCGCCCACCAACCGCCCGGATGTCGTTGACGGACCGCGCTGGATCCTCCAGTCGCCCGCCCGCCACCGGCGCGAGGTGTGCCGCGCTGACCGTGCGCTGTGCGCGCTGCTCAGCGATGACCAGCTGGCCGCTGCGCAGGAGGTCGAGGCGACCGGCCCGGTCAGCGCCGGGCTGATGTGCCTGCGGGTGTCGGTCCACGCGCAGCGGCATCTGTCCGAGAACGCCGAGGCCGACCGGTGGGAGTTCCCCGCCGCGACCGCGGCAACCGAGTACCTCGACACGCTAACGAACTGCGTGGCGATCCCGTCGGCCGACGAGGCGGTGTGGACAGAGGCGGCCACCGCCGCGACGCACCTGTGTCGTGGGCTGGTGCTCACCCTCCTGCCTACCAAGCGCCCGCACGGACCACTGGCCATGCTCGCCGACGCGATGAGGGCCCGGTCCCTCCTGGCCCGGCGGGGGTTCGCCGCGGCCTTCGTGTCCCACTTCGCGGCGGTGCTGAAGGTACAGGCGGAAGCGCAGGGCGAATCGCCGCTGGACTACGCGAAGCGTCACACCGCGCTGACCATCGCCTACCTAAACGGCGGTCAGGTCGTTCTGGACGACGGCAAGCTCCACCTTGACCGAGGAGCGCGATGAACTACCTGCGACAGCCGGCACTGCTCGGCCCGACTCGACGGACGCGCATGGTCGAGAGCCTTCAAGCCACGGACGCCCAGCGGGCGCGCTCAGATACGCTGGGGCACACCGGGAACGGCGCAGTCGAACAGCTCATGCCCGGCTCTGGATACACCTCGGCCGAACTGACGACCTTGCGTGAGGTCATGGCATCGTCGTGCTACGCGGCCACCGCCGACGCGTTCGGGTTGCCCGACCCGAACCAGCTCACCCCGCAGGTGTTTCCGGTGTGGATGCGCGGCTCGGTCGATCAACCCCCGAGCCAGCGACCGCACATCGACAACCGCGACGGCACCACGCCGTTGATCACCGCCGTCTACTACGCGCAGGTGTCCGACACCGACGGCGGTGAGATCCTCATCGGAACGGGACCGGACCAGGTTGTGGTGCAGCCCGTCGAGGACGATCTCGTCGCGTTCGCCGGCAACACGGTGCACGCCGTCGGCGACCTGCGCGCCGGTCACAGGCTGAGCGTGGTCTGCAACTTCTACCTCGCGATCAGCCGGCATGCCTGAACAGCGGCTCCGCACCGCAGTCCCGTCCTGCCCGTGGCCTGGCCGGGCCAGACTAATCCTGCCCTCCGGCCTGACGGTCCTCACCGAACGGGCACCCCATCCAGTCACGGCCGTGGCGACGACATACCGGGTAGGTTTCCGCGACGAGGACGAACAGACCGCGGGAATGGCACACCTCGTCGAGCATCTGATGGGGCGGACTGCCCGGAGAGCGGCCCGCAGCGGCGGGACCGGCGCGCAGGTCGTAGCTGAGTCGCGGCGCGACTACAGCATCGTCGGCGCGGTCACGCCCGGCGGCACCCTCACCGGCGTGATCCACGCTGGCGTACTGCGGCCGGCCGGCCTGAGCATCGAACTCGACGAATTGCACATCGAGGCCGCGCTGATCGAACGTGAGTACCAGGACCTTATCGAAGCCCGGCCCTACGGGCTCTTTCCCCGGTTCCTCGCGGCCCGGCACCTCTACGACACCGTCGGCGAGGGCGGCACCGGCTACGGCGACCCCCAAACTCTGCACCGCCAGACCCCGGCCGCCGTGACCGCCTTCGTCGGCCGCCACTACACGCTGGCGCGCACGGTCCTGAGCGTAGTCGGGGACTTCAGCCCCGACGAGGTCATCGATGTCGTCGCCGAATACTTCGCGGGCGCCCCGGCACAGCCCGCATCGCGCCAGCCGTGGCCGGTCAACGGGCCCCTCGTCCAAGACCGGGAGGTCCGGTACCGGCGCGCCGGAGTGCCGACCGCGGTGGCGCTAGCCTGGCGCCTGCCCGATCCAGCCGACGACCTGCGCGCACACGTCGGCCGCGTCCTCACCGGCCAAGCGGCCTTCGCTCCGGACGGTCCGGTGGCCGCGTGGCTACGGGACACGTACCGAGGTATCGGTGCGCGAATGTGGTGGAACACGTTCAACAATCCCTGGGAGTCGCGCACCGGTCTCTGTCTGACCGTCGAGCTCACCGGGGGCGGCTCGGATCGCCTTGCCGAATCGGCCATGGCGCTACGACAGGCGCTGCCCGGCTTGATCGAGCGCGTGTCACAGCCCGATCTCGACATCCTGGCCGCGCGGCACCGGCTGGACCTGACCCGGAAATTCGACCACCCGATGGAACGCGCCAGGCTGCTGGGCACGATGGAGGCGCTTTTCGACGGCGCCACCTGCTGGCTGGACCTATGGACGGTCCTCTGCGCCACCGCCCACGACCCAGACCCGCTGGCGCGGATCGTGGAGGCAACGGGCTGCCTTGTCATGAGGTGCGAGACGTGAGCCCCGCAGCGGCCTGGGCACAGACCGCGACCCCGCGTAACCGGGTGTGCACCGTCAGGGCGCACACCTCGCCGCTGGTCGAGCTGAGGATTCGCTGGGATCACCCGGGCAGGCTCAAGCGGGGCCTCGCGGCCGATCGTGTGCTCGCGGAAAGGGTCATGGACCTCGCCTCGTCCGCCCGCTCCGGCGTCCTAGCGGCGAGCCACCTCACCGCCCACGCCAACGACCATCGCTTCGGCATCGCGGCCAGTTGCTGGCGCGACGGTTGGAGCGATCTGCTGCAAGCCATCCTCGCCCTGCTCACCCAGAACGTCGTCAGCGACCAGCAGGCCGCGGTCATCGGCCGCCGGACCACCAGGGACCTGCTGCACCGCCGCAACGGTCTGGACACCGTGGCGGACCGCGAGTGCCTGCGTATCTTGCTAGGGGACTCGCGCCCGTTCGACACCGAGGACGCCATCCAGGCGAGCGTAACGGCGAAGGACGTTGCCGAAGCGCAGCACCGACTGCGGACGACGAGGCCGTTGCTGGTGCTCGTTGGTGACCTCGATCCGCAGCCCGTAGCGGAATTGGCGGCGAGCCTGCTGGACCGCGCTCACCCGGAACCGGGCCTGATCGCGCAAACCCAGCATGAGTCGGCAGGACATGAGCTCGGGGGATGCGCGCGGCGCGTGTGGCACGTGACCACCAGGGACGACCGGTCCGCCTGCCGGCTGGCCACGGCCGTCCCCAATCAGCCCCAGCACGAACGAGTCATCGCCGACATCGCGGCGCACCTGATCGGCGATCCCAGCACCGGCCTACTCACCGATCGGCTCCGAACGCAGCTCGGCTGGTCCTACGATGTGCGCTGCCAGATCGACGACATGGGTCTATGGCGGGTCCTCACGTGCAAGGCCATCGTGGCATCCCACAACGCCGACCGGGCGGGCGCCGAGATGCGCACCATCGCGGGCGCCGAACTGGTACGACACATTCAAGCCCCTGGCATGCTGGAACAAGCTCGTGCGGCCGTCGCCGCATCCCGGCTACTCGTCAACGCCAGCCCCTCCGGATGGGCCAGCGACCTGGTCAAATCGCTCGCCGCCGGCGTACACGCGGATGATGCCGTGCGCGTAGTCGAACAGATACGTTCTGTTTCTATATCGGAGATGAGCGATTTCATCAGACGTTCTCTCGTCGACGTCGATCAACGAATGGGTGACCGCCGGTGAGCCAGTTGCCAACCCCGCGGCGCGCACTCGATCCCCACGCGACGCACGGACCGCCGCTACCACTGTCGGCGGAGCAACGCGGGATCTGGCTCCACACCCAGACGCATGTGGATGCCAGGGCCTACGTGCTCCCAATCGCGCTCCGGCTCATCGGCCCCATCGACCTGCGAGTGCTGGCCGAGGCGTTCGATGACGTCGTCCGCGGTCACCAGTCACTCCGAACGGGATTCCGGCTGGCCGACGAGGGTCCGGTACGGCAGGTCTCCGACGCCTGCCGGTGTCCCTTCGTGGTCACCCCTCTCCCGACGAGTGGAGCCGAGGACGCCGAGGACCCAGACGAGGTCAGTCGGCGATGGATGTCCGACGCCATGGCCGCCGGCTTCCAGCTCGACCGGCCTCCGCTGATCCGGGTCGGCGTCCTTCAATACGGTCCCCAGCAGGCGGACCTGCTCATCCTCATCCATCACCTCGTCTTCGACGGCTGGTCGGCCTCCATCCTGTTCCGCGACGTCTCCCGGGCGTACCGCACGATCTGTGCCACGGGCTCGGCCCCGGCCATAAATGCGACCGCCGATCAGCCCCTCGCGCCGCGCAACGCCGAGGGCATCACTCCCGAGCTGCGGGAACGCAACCGGCACTACTGGACGAACATCCTCCGTCTGGATCGCTCAGGGTCCGGAGTGGTGCACGCATCGCTCGCGACCGGATCGGCCAAGTCCCGGCCCCTGCTGCTGACTAAGGCCGCTTCGGCGGCGGTGCACGGCTTGGCCGAGCAGCTGGAGACGAGCGAGTTCGTTGTCGTCGCTGCCCTTCTCGCGCTCGTCCTGAGCCGGCTGACCCACCACGACCGGATTGTCCTGGGCTATCCCGCCACCGCTCGCGACCTCGCCGACGAGAATGCGATCGGTCTGTTCACAGACACCCTTGCGCTGCCGGTTCACGTCATCGACTCGCAGTCCTTCCAGGACCTGGTCAACGCCGTCGAGACGGACCACTTCGACGGCCTGGACCACCGACCGATGGAGGCAGACCGGATCCTGAGGGCGACGCCGCGCACACACGCAGGGGATGGCCACCCCGTCTTCGATGCGCTCCTTGCCTTCCAGAACGTACCCAAGGTCGCTCTCGACCTGCCGAACGTACGGGTAGAGCAACTGCCGGATCCGGAGCGAGCGGCCGAGTTTGCCCTCACGATCACCGTCGACGAGGTCACCCCGGCGCTCAGAGGCCGGATCGACACCGACTCGGCCGTGCCCGATGGGTACGTCGACCGCTTGGTGACTGGCCTGGCCACCGCAGCCGCAGCTGCGGCGGTGGATGTGGGTCGGCCGGTGGGTGATTTGGTGGTGTTGGGGGAGCCGGATCGGCGGTTGTTGGCGCGGGTGAACGACACTG
>NZ_JBFAZW010000006.1:35488-156593 GCF_040682015.1 Dactylosporangium sp. NPDC051485 | reverse complement strand
AGCTGGATAACCTGCTGACGGACCCGGTTGAGGTCAGCACCCAGCTTCACCAGCACCTGGGCGGCCACGCCCTCACCCTCCCGGATCAAACCCAGAAGAATGTGCTCGGTGCCGATGTAGTTGTGCCCGAGCTGCAGCGCCTCCCGCAACGACAGCTCCAGCACCTTCTTGGCGCGTGGCGTGAACGGAATATGCCCGCTCGGCGCCTGCTGACCCTGGCCGATGATCTCCTCGACCTGCTGGCGGACACCCTCCAGCGAAATGCCGAGGCTCTCGAGCGCCTTGGCCGCCACGCCCTCACCCTCATGGATGAGGCCGAGCAGGATGTGCTCGGTGCCGATGTAGTTGTGGTTGAGCATCCGGGCTTCTTCCTGTGCCAGGACGACAACCCGTCGTGCTCGGTCGGTGAACCGCTCGAACATGCCCATCACGCCCCTCAGCGGGCGCCCACGTCACCCGCCCGACGGACGGCACACACGTACCGCAGCGGAGACTTCGCGCTGAGTCGGAGACCCTTGGCCACGTCACATGGTCGACGTGGGCAGCCATTCGTGGCGCAGGCAGGCGCTCTACCCACGCACATACTAACGCACAGCGCAGCGCGGCATCCGCCCTCGGACGTGGCGAGGTCAATCGACGGCGGCCGGCATGGTCCTGACGATCCTGGTGGCGACGAACTCCCGCCGCCCGCCCGCGACCGCGGCCCCGGAATCGGACATCGCTGCCGAGTCCGCCACGCGCTGACGACGTTTCCAGACGCCGGCCGGCTCGGGGGCCGTCAGGCCGCGTACACCGCCAGGTGTGCGCGGCGGGCCGTCGGGCGGTCCAGTTCGTCGAGCACGGCGGTGGCCAGATCCGCATGGGCGAGGGGCCGGGCCCACCGCCGCGCGTCGACGACCGGTTCGGCGAGCAGGTAGCGCCCGGTCGGTTCGGCGTCCGGGCTCAGGCCCGGCGGCGGGCTCAACACGAGCCAGTCGGTGCCCTCGGTGGCGCGCAGGCGCTCGATGCCGTCGGCGTGCGCGCGGGCGAACGGGCGCAGCGCGGCCGGGAACAACGCCGGGTCATCGAGCACCAGGCCGCCTTCCGGGGCGCGCAGGGTGGCGAACAGCCCGACCACGACCGTCCGGGCGACCCCGGTCGCCGCGATCGCCGCGAAGACCCGGCCGTAGTAGCCGGCGTCGAAGCCGTCGAAGGACGCCGGCGGCGTCGTGAAGGGGGTGACCGCGCAGACCAGCCCGCGCGCGCCCGCGGCGGCCGGTGCCAGCGACGCGGGATCGAGCGCGTCGCCGGCCGCCAGGGTCACACCCGGGCCGCGCAGGTCATCGTGGCGGGCCGGTTCGCGCACGATCGCGACGACCCGGTGCCCGCGCCGGACCGCCTCGGCGACCACGGCCCGCCCGGCCCGGCCGCCGGCGCCGAGCACCGCAATGGGAGCTGTCATGCGCCGGACGGTACCGTCCGGGGGACTGGTTACCGCAACGAAACCGGGAGCCGCCGCATGAGCACCGCCCAAGGTCGTCCCGCGCGGATCCACCCGGCCTGCCCCACGTCCGCGTTTCCCGTCCAGGTCGGCGGAAAATGGACCGGCATGGCGGTGCTATGCCTGGCCGGCGGCCCGCTGCGCTTCACCGACCTGCGCGCGCAGCTCGCCCCCGTCACCGCGAAGGTGCTTGCCGAGACGCTGCGCGGCATGCAGCGCGACGGGTTCGTCGTGCGGCACGACCACCCGGCGAACCCGCCGCACGTCGAGTACGAGCTGACCGCGCTGGGCCACAGCCTGATCGAGCTCATCGACGCCGCCCGGGCGTGGAGCCAGCGCCATCCCGGGACCATCCCGCCGGCGTGAGCGCCGCGCACCGTCGCCCAGGGCGTCCCGCCCGCGTGAGCGCCGCGCACCATCGCCCAGGGCCGTCCCCACCGGGCTGAGCATCGCGCACCATCGCCCGGGTTTCGTCCGCCACGCGGGGCAGGTGCGGCTCAGGGGGCGAGATGCCAGGGCCGCGCGGGGTCGACGGGTCGTGTCTCGGCGCCGATGCGCAACGCGTAGGCGAGCGGGCCGGACTCGGGCCGCGGGCCGAGGTAGGTGTGGCCGACGAGGTGGCACCAGGCGGGCAGGTCGAGCGGGGCGGCCGGGTCGGTGGCGATGACGTGGACGACGGTGCCCGGCGGGAGGCCGGCGACGGCCTTGCGCAACTGGAGCAGCAGGGCGACGCAGCGCAGGCCGGTGCCGTCGACGGTCAGGCCGGGCGGCTCGGCGCCGGTCATGCCCGGCGGGCCGCGGCGGCGACGGCCGGGAGGATGAGCAGGGCGAGGATGCCGCCGGCGAGGGCGAGGGCCGGGTAACCGGCGGCGGCAACGACGAGGCCGGAGCCCATGCCGCCGGTGGTGCCGGCGATGGCGATCGCGACGTCGACGGCGCCCTGGGTCTTGGCGCGGGTGGCGAGGGGGACGGCGTCGGTGATGAGGGTGGTGCCGGCGACGAGGCCGAGGTTCCAGCCGATGCCGAGCAGCACGAGCGCGGCGGCGAGCAGGGCGACGGAGCCGCCGGGGGCGGTGGCGGCGACGAGCCCGGCGGCGAGGAGGGTGCCGGCGGAGGCGGCAGCGACCGGGCGGGCGCCGTAGCGGTCGACGAGCCGGCCGGTGAGCGGGGACGGCAGGTACATCGCGGCGATGTGCAGGGCGATGACGAGCCCCGCGGCGGCGGTGCCGCGGCCGTGGTCGTGCAGGTGGACCGGCGTCATCGTCATGACCGCGACCATGACGAGCTGGGTGAGGATCATGACGAGGACGCCGAGCCGCAGGCCCGGCCCGGGCCGGGCGGGGGAGTCGGTGGCATCCGGGGCGGCGGTCGTCGCGGCGGCCTCGGTGCGGGCGAGCAGCAGCGGGTCGGGGCGCAGCCAGACGGCCAGGACGACGGCGGCGAGGGCGTAGGCGGCGCCGGAGAGCAGGAACGGGCCGGTGAGCGGGGGCAGGCCCAGCCGCTCGGCGAGCGCTCCGGTGGGGGCGGCGAGGTTGGGGCCGACGACGCCGCCGAGGGTGGTGGCGACCAGGACGGTGGCGATGGCCCGGGCCCGGCGGGCCGGGTCGGCGAGGTCGGCGCCGGCGTAGCGGGCCTGCAGGTTGGTGGCGGTGCCGGCGCCGTAGACGAACAGGGCGGCGAAGAGCAGGACCGGGCTGCCGAGCGCGCCGGCGGCGATCACCCCGACGCTGCCGAGGGCGCCGGTGAGGTACCCGGCGGCGAGGCCGGGGCGGCGGCCGCGGGCGTTGGACAGCCGCCCGACCGCGACGGCGGCGAGCGCCGAGCCGGCGGTGAACAGCGCCGAGGGCAGCCCGGCGAGGCTCGTGGTGCCGAGCATGTTCTGGGCGAGCAGCGCCCCGACGGTGACGCCGGCGGCCAGCCCCGCGCCGCTGAGGATCTGTGAGCCGACCAGGACGGTCAGGATCCGGCGCTGCGTCGCGGCCCGCGCGATGGTGCCGGTGGTGGGTTCGGGTAACGCGACGTGGGTCATGGCGTCTCTTTCGTTCGGGTGGCGCGCCTCTGCCGCGGCCGACCCCGGGCAGAGGCGCCCGGGTGGCCGGTGCGGAGGTTCGGAGGGTTGGCGAGATGGGCGCGGCGTCAGGCGGCGGCGGCGAGGATCGCGGCCGCGGCCGTGTCGATGTCGCCGGGCGTGGTCCAGCGGCCCAGCGACAGGCGCAGCGCGCCGAGCGCCCGGTCGGGCGGCACGCCCATGGCGGTCAGCACCGGGGACGGGGTGTGGACGCCGCTGTGGCAGGCCGAGCCGGTGGACGCCGCGACCGCGGGCGCGGCGGCGAGCACTTGGTGGCCGCGGACGCCGTCGATGCTGACGTTGAGCGTGTTGGGCAGGCACCGGTCGGCGGCCCCGTTGCGGTGCACCCGGCCCGGCAGCCCGGTCTCGAGGCGGCGGTGCAGGTCGTCGCGCAGCGCCGCGATCCGCGCCGGGGCGCCGTCGGCGAGGTCCGCGGCGGCGAGGTCGGCGGCCACGCCGAGGCCGACGGCGAGGGCGACGTTCTCGGTGCCGGCCCGCAAGCCGTGCTCCTGGCCGCCGCCGTAGACGACCGGCTCGAGGCGGACGCCGTCGCGCACGTAGAGCGCGGCGATGCCTTTTGGCGCGTACAGCTTGTGCCCGACGACGGTGAGCAGGTCCACGCCCAGCACGTCCACGTCGAGCGGGATCTTCCCGGCGGCTTGGGCGGCGTCGCAGTGCACCAGCGCCCCGTGCCGGTGGGCGACGGCGGCGAGCTCGGCGATGGGCTGCAGGGCGCCGGTCTCGTTGTTGGCGGCCATCACCGACACCAGCGCCGTGTCGAGCCCGGCGACCGCGGCGAGCGCGTCGGGGTCGAGGAGCCCGTCGGCGCCGACCGGCAGGACGGTGACCCGGATGCCGTGCAGCCGCTGCAGGGCACGGCATGTCTCCAGCACCGCGGGGTGTTCGGTGGCCTGGGTGATCACGTGCGGGCGGGCCGGTCCGGCGGCGAGGACGGCGCCGCGGATGGCCAGGAGGTTCGCCTCGGAGCCGGAGCCGGTGAACACGACCTCGGCCGGGTGGGCGCCGACGAGCGCGCCGACCCGGGCGCGGGCCTGCCGCAGCGCCTCCCGTGGGCGCTCGGCGTAGGGGTGGGTGCTGGACGGGTTGCCGAACAGGGCGGTCAGGTAGGGCGCCATGGCGTCGGCGACCCGCGGGTCGACCGGGGTGGTGGCGTTGTAGTCCAGGTAGACCGGGCCGCCGGCGAGGCCGGGATGTGGCGGCAGGCCGCCGGTCACGGCTGCTGCCCGGCGGTGACCGGCAGGTCGGCGAGGCGCCATTCGAGCATGCCGTCGTTGAGCCGGATCGCCCGCCGCCCCCGCTCGGTGAGCAGCCGCACGGCGTCGTACGCGAAGACGCAGTACTCGCCGCGGCAGTACACGACGATCTCGACGTCCTCGGGCAGCTCGCCGATCCGCTCGGCGAGCTCGCCGACCGGGATGCACACCGCGCCGGGGACGTGCCCGGCCAGGTACTCGTCGAGGGGCCGGACGTCGAGGATGAGCAGCCCGCCGGCCTCGGCGCGGGCCAGCAGCTCGGCGCGGGTGATCTCCTGCGCGCCGTCGAAGCCGAGATACGCCTCCCGGGCCGGCGGCACCGCGGTCTGGTGCCGGTCGGCGACCCGGCGCAGCAGGGCGAACAGCTGCGCGACGTCGTCGCCGGCGAGGCGGTAGAAGATCCGCACGCCGTCGCGGCGGGTCGCGACGAACCCGGCCTGCCGCAGCGTCTGCAGGTGCGCCGACGCCGTGGTCAGGTTCAGCCCGGTCGCCTTGGCGAGGGCGTCGACGGTCCGCTCGCCCTGGGCGAGCACGTCGAGCAGCTCCAGGCGCTTGCCGCTCGACAGCGCCTTCCCGCTGGCCGCGAACGCCTCGTACAGCGCCGCTTTTGCGGCGGGGTCGTGCACCGACATGGCATCCTCCATAAATCCATGGAATAGTGTATGACATTGGCTGGGATACCGCCAGCAACCGGAAACGTTGGAGGAGCGTCGTGGGGTTCGCCGAAGACCATCTGATCCCGCTCGTCGACAAGGGGCTGGGCAACAGCGCCTACCTCGTCGACCTCGGTGACGGCCGCGCCCTCGCCGTGGACCCCTGCCGGGACCTGCGTGCCCTGCGCGCCGCCGCCGGGCGGCGCGGGCTGACCGTGGCGTACGCGGCCGACACCCACCTGCACGCCGACTTCCTCTCCGGCGCTGTCCAGCTCGGCCACGACCAAGACGCCGTGGTCCTCGCCGCGGCCGCGGGCGGGCGGGCGTTCCCGCACCGGGGGGTCGGCGACGGCGACGAGGTCGACCTGGGCGGGCTGCGGCTGCGGGCGCTCGCCACGCCCGGCCACACCGACGAGCACCTCGCCTACCTGCTCCTCGACGGCGACCGGGAGCTCGGGGTGTTCACCGGCGGGTCACTCATCGTCGGGTCGGCCGCCCGCACCGACCTGCTCGGCGCCGACCGCGCCGAGGAGCTGGCCCGGGCCCAGTACCGGTCGCTGCGGCGGCTCACCGGGCTGCCGGACGCGACCGCGGTGTGGCCGACGCACGGGGCCGGGTCGTTCTGCTCCGCCCCGTCCGGCGCCGAGCGCACCACCACGATCGGCGCCGAGAAGGCCACCAATTCGCTGCTCGCCGCCGGCGACGAGGACACCTTCGTCCGGCAGCTGCTCGCGAGCCCCGGCACCTACCCGGCCTACTTCGACCGCCTCGCCGAACGCAACCGGCGCGGCCCGTCCGTCCTGGCCGGCACCCCGCCGCTGCCCGCCCTCGATCCCGGGGCAGTGCGGGCGCTGCTCGCCGGCGGCGGCTGGGTCGTCGACGCGCGGCCCGCGGCCGACTTCGCCGCCGGGCACGTCCCCGGCGCGTTGTCGATCCCGCTGCGCGCGCAGTTCGCCACCTGGCTGGGCTGGCTGGTCCCCGACGACGCCACGATCGCCGTGCTGGTCAACCCCGGCCAGGACCTCGACGACCTTGTCTGGCAGGCGGCCAAGGTCGGTTACGAGCGGCTTGCCGGGCACCTCGCCGGCGGCATGGACGCCTGGCTGGCCGCCGGGCACCAGCACCGCACCACGCCGTTCGTCCCCGCCGCCCGGACGGCACCCGGCCGCTACCTGGACGTGCGGCAGCGCACCGAGTTCGGCGCCGGGCACGTGCCGGGCGCGCTCAACGTCGAGCTCGGCGCCCTCGCCGGCCACGCGCTCGAGGCGCCCGGCGGCGTGGTGGTGGCGTGCGGGCACGGCGAGCGCGCGATGACCGCCGCCAGCGTTCTGGAACGCGCCGGCCACACCGGCGTGACGGTCCTCGACGGCGGCCCGGCCGACTACGCCGCCGCGCACGGCCTGCGCCTCGTCGACGGGGACCCGCAGTGACCGGCACCGCCGTCGCGGCCGCCCGGCCGGTACGGCTGGGGCTGCGGGAGAACTGGCTGCAGTTCACCCTGCTCGTCGTCACCAACGTCTGCGTCGGAGGTCTCGTGGGCCTTGAGCGCACCACGGTGCCGCTCATCGGCGTCGAGACGTTCGGGCTGGCCAGCGACCTGGCCGTGTTCTCGTTCATCATCGCCTTCGGCGTCACCAAAGCCCTGACGAACCTCGCCGCCGGCGCGCTGATCGGCCGGTTCCGCCGCAAGCAGCTGCTCCTCGCCGGCTGGCTGATCGGCTTGCCGGTCCCGCTCGCCCTCGCCTACGCGCCCGCGTGGGGGTGGATCGTCGCCGCGAACGTCCTGCTCGGCGTCAACCAGGGCCTGACCTGGTCGATGACCGTCAACATGAAGATCGACCTCGTCGGCCCGGCCCGCCGCGGCCTGGCGACCGGCCTGAACGAGGCCGCCGGCTACGCCGCGGTCGGCGGCACCGCCCTGCTCACCGGCTACCTCGCCACCCGCTACGGGCTGCGGCCGGCTCCCGAGCTCATCGGCGTCGTCTTCGTCGTGGCCGGCCTGCTGCTGTCCATCGTCGTCCGCGACACCGCCGCCCACGTCGCCCTCGAACTCGCCCAGCACCCCGAGCCCGCCACCGCCGCCGAGCAGCGTCCCGGGCTCGCCCCGACGTTCGTGCGGACGTCGTGGAGGCACCGGTCGCTGCGCGGCGCCTGCCAGGCCGGCCTGGTCAACAACCTCAACGACGGCCTGACCTGGGGCGTCTTCCCGCTGCTGTTCACCGACCACGGCCTCGGCCTCGCCGCCGTCGGCCTCATCAAAGGGCTCTACCCGCTGCTGTGGGGCCTCGGCCAGATCCCAACCGGCCACCTCGCCGACCGCATCGGCCGTAAGCCCCTCATCGTCGCCGGCATGCTCGTCCAGGCCGCCGGGTTCGTCGCCGCCCTCGCCCTGCTCGACCGCCCCCTCCTGGCCGGCGTGCTGTCCGCGGTGCTGCTCGGCCTCGGCACCGCCATGGTCTACCCGGCCCTGATCGCCTCGATCTCCGACCACGCCCACCCGGTCTGGCGGGCCAACGCCCTGGGCACGTACCGGTTCTGGCGCGACATCGGCTACGCCGCCGGCGCGCTCGTCGCCGGCGTCCTCGCCGACGCCCTCGGCCTCAACGCCACCGTCGTCGCGGCCACCGTGCTCACCGCGGCGTCAGGGCTGCTCGCCGCCCGCTGGATCAGCGACCTGGAGCAGGCGAACCCGGCCGGGGCGGCCGGCCGGGCGCCGGCGTGACCCGGGACGAGCGCGCCGGACGGGTGTTCAGCGGATCACGGTCTTGGTGCGCATCAGGAACTCGCCGAGGAAGCCGTCGTGGGGGACGCCGGGGCGCAGCCAGTGCGTCGGGTGGTCGCCGAGGTAGACGTTGCTGATGGTCGGCTCGTCCACCAGGGCGTCGATCAGCGTGTCGTCGGCGCCGATGGCGGTCAGGACCAGCGTGTCGCGCAGCGGGGCCAGGCCGTCGGCCGGGGTCCACGGGGCCAGCCAGACGCAGGGGAACGGCAGCTCGAGGCGCAGCTGCGGGGCGGTCGGACGGTCGGCCTGGAAGACGGCCGGGCGCAGGGCGGCGCTGCCGTCGCCCAGGTCGTCGGCGATGCCGCCGCCGCCCAGCCAGGCTCGGGTCCCCTCCGCGCGGGCCAGCAGCGAGGACTCCAGCGCGCGGGCCGCGGCCAGGGGCTGCACCGGCAGGACGGCCTTCGGGTGCTCGGGCGGCCGGCTGGGCAGGGCGGCCAGGCGTTCGGCCAGCGCCTCGGCCAACGGGGCCGGGTCGCCCTCGACGAGCACCGCGGTGGCGTTGATGCAGGCGACCCCGGCCTGCCCGGCGACCGAGTCGACGATCGTGTCGAGGTGCTCGCGCCAGTCGGCGGCCGCGGTCAGCAGGATCTTCGCGCGCCCGGGGCCCTGGGGCAGTACCGCCGAGCCGGCGTAGCGCTCGACCACCTCGTCGCCGCCGTACACCAGGCCCAGATCGGCGCCTTGCAGCACCTCGCCGGCGGCGTCGTGGTCGGTCGGGAGCAGCACGACGTGATCGTCGCCGAAGCCGGCCGCGCGCAGGGCGGTGATGAGCCGGTGCGGGGTCAGCGGCTCGCGGCGGGACGGGCGGACCGCCACGCGGTAGCCCAGGGCCAGCGCCTCCAGCCACAGGCCGTGCGGGCCGGGGTGGTTGCCGGCCGCGTGCACCGCGAAGGTTTCGCCGCGGCGGGTCCACACCGCGTTGCCCCGGCGGGTGGCGGGGTCGCGCCAGTCGGCGGCGGCGCCCAGCGGACGGGGCAGCGGGGTGGTCTCGCCGGCCAGCTCCGCCGAGGCACCGATCGCCGCCGTGGCGTCCTGCACCACGGCCAGCGGCACGCCGGAGACCCGGGCGACGGCCCGCTCGTACTCGTCGAAGGAGAGTCCGGCGATGCGGTCCTCGCGGAAGTGGTGGGCGGCCGCGGCGAGGGCCTCGATGCGCCGCTCGTACGGCAGCGGCCGCGCGGCCCGCAGGGCGTCCATGGCCCGGGCGACGAACAGGCGCGGGACGAGGCTCAGGTCGATCACTTCGGCGCCGGTCACGTCGGTGACCGACAGGCGGCGGCGGGAGCGCAGCGGGCCGCGCGGGCCGAGGGCGTCGAGGGAGATCATTCAGTACACCCCCTCGATGACGGCCTCGTTGTCGAACGTGGCGACGGGGGCCACGTCGGCCACCGAGTCGCCGATCTGCCCGTCGAGGCCGGGCACCCGCAGGGCGGTGTCGCGCTCGAGGTTGTTCGGCAGGAAGAGGCTCTTGCTCACGTGGTGCATGACGACCTGGCCGCGCTCGCCGTAGGGGACCGGCTCGGAGGTCTCCGGGTCGACGACGTGGAAGCTCATGTGCGGGGAGAACGGGTCGTACACGCACGGGTCGTCGTCGGTCAGGCCCGGCCGTTCGCTGGCGTTGCCGAGGATCATGGTGCTGCCGTAGCCGCTGTAGAGGGCGATGCCGGGGAAGATCTCGGTGCGGTACAGGTGACGGGTGTCCGGGTCCATCTGGGTGCCGACCCAGTTGATGGCGCGCACCTTGTCGTTGACGAGCTTCACCAGCTCCTCGCGGCGGGCCAGGCGTTCCAGGACCGGGGGTGTGATCATCAGGACCCCGACGTCCTGGCTGTGCAGCACGTGGCCGATCTGGTCGACGATGTGCTCGCCGTAGGCGGCCGCCTCGGTGGCGTTGCCCTCGGCGACGAGGCGCTTGACCCAGCGCGGGTCGAGGTCGACGGCGAAGGTGAGGCCGGAGCGCAGGGCGGCCTGGTGTGCGATGACGGGGCCGACCATGTGCGGGCCGGAGGGCACGGCGGAGAGCCAGTTGACGCCCTGCGGCACGCCGTGGCGGTCGAGCTGGGCGCTGCTCCAGGCCAGCAGGCGCTGCAGCCAGTCGCGCAGCAGCACGACGCGTTTCGGGGCGCCGGTGGTGCCGCCGCTGTCGAAGACCCCGACGACGTCGGGACGCGGGCCGTAGCCGCTGGGGATCAGGTCCTCGACCCGCGCGGCGCGAAGGTCGTTGGCGACGTTCGGGAAGCGCGCGAGGTCGTCGAATCCGGTGATGTCGGCGATCGGGTCGAAGCCCAGCGTCGCGGCCCGCTCCAGCCAGAACGGCGAGCCGGTGGCGGGGGAGAAGTGCCAGCGCAGCGCGGCGCGAAGATACTCGTCCGGGTCGACGGCGGCGTCATGGGGCAGGTCGAGGATGTTCGTCACGGAAGACTCCAGGGGGCTCAGTCGAGAATGACGCCGGCGGCGACGGCGAGCGGGTCGCGCGGCAGCCGGTCGAGGTCGATGCCGAAGTGCTTGCGGTAGGCGGCGAACACGGCCGCGTCGTCGGTGAGGTCGGTGGTGGCGCCGTCGACGGTGAGCCGGCGGCCCTTGAGGGTGGCCCGCCCGTCGGCGGTGGGCAGGGAACAGAAGACCTCCTGCAGGAACGGCGAGTCCGGGCAGGTGCGCCACCACCACAGCGTCGGGCGGAAGTCGTCGAGCTCGGCCGGGTGCGGTTCGACGCGGTACAGCGGCCGGCCGTTGCGGGACACCTCGCCGTCGCGCACGTGGTAGGTCCCGTGCGGGTCGGGCTGGGCCTCGGCGGTGTCCAGCCGCAGCGGGTGGCGGCTGTTGCGGCCGAAGCCGGTGTCGACCAGCCACGGCTCGCCGCCGACGGTGACGCGCAGCGCGAGGTGGCAGTACGGCGGTCCGAGACCGTCGGGGCGGAACACCCGGCCGGGGAGGATCTCGACGCGGTACCCCAGCGCGGCCAGCAGCAGCCCGAACGCGGGATTGGTCTCGTAGCAGCCGCCGCCGCGGCGCTGCCGCACGATCTTGTCCACCACCGCGCCGCCGAGGTGGATGTCCTCGTCGAGGTGGTACGACAGGTTCTCGAACGGCACGGTCAGGACGTGGCGCTCCTGCAGGTGCCGCAGGCCTTCGAGGTCGGGCCGGGCCGGGCGGGCGGCACCGATGCGGTCCAGGTACTCATCGATGTCCATCGGTTGTCTCCAGTCGGTCGGGGCCGGGCCAGCGCAGCAGTGCGAACCCGGCCGCCATGCCGCCGCCGAAGCCGGCCAGCAGGACCAGGTCGCCGGGGCGCAGCGCGGCCCGGGCGTCGTGCAGTGCGATCGGCACCGCGGCGGCGCCGGTGTTGCCGTGCTCGCCGCCGCCGGTGGCGGTGCGCCCGGCCGGCACGCCGACGGCCGCGGCGAGGTCGGCGACGAGGTTCGGGTTGGCCTGGTGCGGCACGAACGCGGCGAGGTCGGCCGGCCCGACCCCGCAGTCGCGCAGGAAGGCGCGCGCGGCCGGGGCGACCACGTCGAGCACGAAGCCGCGCACGGCGCGGCCCTCCATGGCGAAGTGGTGCAGCCCGGCGTCGAGCGAGTCGGCGGAGGCGGGGATGCGGCTGCCGCCGGCCGGCACCCGGATGAGCCCGTGCGCCTCGGGGTAACCGGCGAGGCGGGCGGCGGCCAGCGAGGGCCGCGCGCCCGGGCCGAGGACCACCGCGCCGGCGCCGTCGCCGAAGAGCACCGCGGTGCGCCGGTCGGCCGGGTCGAGGATGCGGGAGTAGACGTCGGCGCCGAGCACGAGCGCGTGGCCGCCGCCCGCCCGCAGCAGCCGCTCGGCGGTGACGAGGGCGAAGACGAAGCCGCTGCACACCGCGTTGACGTCGAACGCCACGATGCCCGGCGGGGCGCCGAGCTCGTCGGCGACGAGGCTGGCGGTCGGCGGCTGCGGCGAGTCGGGTGTGGAGGTGGCGACCAGCACCAGGCTCAGGTCGGCGGCGCGCAGGCCCGCGTCGGCCAGGGCGGCCCGGGCGGCGGCGACGGCGAGGTCCGAGGTGGCCTGGTCGGGCTTGGCCCAGCGGCGGGTGCGGATGCCGGTACGGCTGCGGATCCATTCGGGCGTGACGCCGGCCGGCCCGGCCACGGTCTCGTTGTCGATCACCTGGTCGGGCAGGCCTACGCCGGTGCCCAGAATGGCGACGGGCGGCCCGGCGGTGGTGTCGTGCACGGTGAGCACGGTGCGGTTCCCTTCTTCAGCCGGCTTGGCGCAGGGCGACGAGGGCGTGCGCCGCGGAGGCGAGGGTCACGTGGCGGTGCCAGCCGGCGTAGGAGCGGCCGGAGTAGTCGCGCAGCCCGACCCGGTCGCCGATTGCCGCCAGGTCGGCGTCGACCTGCTCGACGAGGCGGCGCAGCCGCATGAGGTGCGCGGGCGGGTGCCCGGTGAGGTCGGTGAGCCACACCTCGTCCGGCCACGGTCCCCCCGCGCGGATGCCCAGCAGTGTCAGCTCGTCCTCCCGCCCGGGGCCGGCCAGCCGGGCCGGGCAGACGGCGACGGGCCCGCCGCCGGCACCGAAGAGCCGGGCCGCGGGCAGTGGCCACTCGCCGTGCCCCGGCGTGCGCGCGCCGGCCCGCACCGGCGTGTCCGGGTCGACGCGGGCGAGCACCGGCGCGCCGGCCGCTCGCAGCCGCCGCACGAGCCCTGTCGCGCCGGTGCCGCGGGCGTCCACGACGACGGGCCGGTCGTGGTGGCCGTCGAACAGCTCCAGGTAGGCGTCGGCGAGACAGTCGCCCGGCCGGTGCAGTCGCCAGCCGACCGGCACCGCCCAGCCGGGGGCCGCCGCCCACACCCCGACCGCCGGTCGGGCGCGGCGGGACTTGGCCACGACGAGCGGGCGGATCACCCACGCCTGCGGCGGCGCGACCTGCAGCAGGTGCTGACGCAGCGCCCGCCGTACCGGGGTCCAGTCCCAGGTGGAGTCGCTGACGAAGTGGTGCAGCCGTTGCTCGTTGGCGTGCCCGGCGATGTTGCGGATCGACTTGCGGCCGGGGGTGTGCAGCAGCCCGTGGACGTACTCGGCGCCCCGGCGGCGCTGGTCCTTGCGCGGCAGGCCGGCGAACAACGCGGTGCACAACGCCTCGTAGGGCTCGGTCAGCGCGGCGTCATGGGCCATCGGTCCTCCCTCTGGTGCGGGGTCGCAACGCCACCGTGCCCGGGCGCACCGCCGGCTGCCTAGGTGCTGCCGCAACCGTCCTCGCGCCGGAAACGGTGGCGGCGGCCCTCATCGGCGCCGTACTTGACATACTCGGCGGATAGGAATTGAGCCTCCGGTCGGCGCGGCCCGACGATGGGCGCCATGACCAACGTCGCAGTCCTCTACTACTCCTCGACGGGCAACGTGTTCCGGCTCGCGGAGGCCGCCGCGGACGCGGCCGTCAAGGCCGGCGCGGACGTGCGGCTGCACCGCATCCCGGAGCTGGTCGACGAGCCGCCGGTCACCGACCGCGAGGCCTGGCGGCGGCACACGGAGGCCACCGCCCAGGTGCCGCCGGCCACGTTGGACGACCTCGAGTGGGCCGACGCCGTGCTGCTGGGCACGCCGGTGCGCTTCGGCTCGCCCGCGCCGCAGGTGCTGCACTTCGTCGACACCACCGCGGCCCTGTCGATCGCCGGCCGGCTGTCGGGCAAGGTCGCCGGCGCGTTCGCCTCCGGCTCGGCCCCGCACGGCGGCCAGGTGAGCGCCATCCTGGCCCTGCACAACGCGTTCTGCCACTGGGGCGCGGTCATCGTGTCCACCGGTTCCACCGACCCGGTGCTCTTCCGGCCGGACAACGGCAACCCCTACGGCGCGAGCAACGTCTCGCGCAACCAACCCGGCAACGTCGGCGACGACAACCTCGCCGCCGCGGAGTTCCAGGCCCGCCGGTCCGTGGCGATCGCCACGGCCCTCGCCGCCGGCCTGCGCGATGGCTGAGGACCTCGCCGCCCGGGTGCGCGCCAGCCCGGCCGGCCAGCAGCCCGACTGGGGCGACGCGGCCGGGCTCGCCACCGCCCGGACGCACCTGGCGCAGCAGCCACCCCTCGTCCGCGCCGCCGACGTGCTCGAGCTGCGGGCCCACCTGGCCCGGGTGGCGGACGGCGAGGCGGCGGTGATGCAGACCGGCGACTGCGCCGAGGACCCGGCCGAGTGCTCCTACGGCGACGTCACCCGCAAGGCCGGCCTCATCGACATGCTGGCCGGCGCCCTGCAGCAGGAGACCCGCCAGCCGGTGCTGCGGGTGGGGCGGATGGCCGGCCAGCTCGCCAAGCCGCGTAGCCGGCCCGTCGAGCTCGTCGGCGGGCAGGAGCTGCCGGTGTACCGCGGGCACCTCGTCAACGGCCCGGAGCCCGACCCGCGGTCGCGCCGCCCGGACCCCTCCCGGCTGGTCGCCGGTCACCGCACCGCGCGCGAGGTGCTCACCCACCTCGGCTGGCTCGGTCCGCGCCGGGCCGCGCCGGCCACCTGGACCAGCCACGAGGCGCTCCTGCTGGACTACGAGCTGCCCCAGCTGCGCCGCACGGCGACCGGCCGGTGGCTGCTCACGTCGACGCACTGGCCGTGGATCGGCGAGCGCACCCGCGCGCTCGACGGCGCCCACGTCGCGCTGCTGGCCGGCGTCGTCAACCCCGTCGCCTGCAAGGTGGGCCCGTCGATGAGCGCCGCCGACCTCGTTGCGCTGTGCGAGCGGCTCGACCCGCGGCGCGAGCCGGGCCGGCTCGCGCTCATCGCCCGGCTCGGCGCGGCCGCCGTGGCCGACCGCCTGCCCACCCTCGTCGAGGCCGTGCGGGCCGCCGGCCATCCGGTGGTGTGGCTGGTCGACCCGATGCACGGCAACACCGTCACCACCGCCCAGGGCCTGAAGACGCGGCTGCTGGACACCGTGGTGCGGGAGGTCCGCGCCTTCCAGTGCGCGGTCCGCGGCTCCGGCGGGGTCGCCGGCGGCCTGCACCTGGAGACCACACCCGACGACGTGACCGAGTGCGCCGCGGACGCGGGGCACGTCGAGCGGGTCGGCGACAAGTACACGAGCCTGTGCGACCCACGGCTCAACCCGGAACAGGCCATGTCGGTGATCGCGGCGTGGCGTGGCGTGGCTGAGGAGGTCGGAATGCAGCACAAGATCGCATTGGTGACCGGGGCGGCCGGCGGCATCGGCGCCGCCGTGGTGCGGGCCCTGGCCGCCCAGGGCGCACTGGTCGCGGCCGTGGACCGCGACGCCGACCGGCTGCACGAGCTGGCCGGCAAGCTCGGGGCCGAGGGGCTGGACGTGCTGGCGCTGCCGGCCGACGTCACCCTCCGCGGCGAGGTCGAGGCGGCCGTGCACGCCGTCGAGGAGCGCCACGGCCCGATCGAGTACCTGGTCAACGCGGCGGGCGTGCTGCGCCTGGCCGACGCCGCCGGGCTCACCGACGAGGACTGGCAGGCGAGCTTCGCCGTCAACGCCACCGGCGTGTTCCACGTCTCGCGGGCCGTGGTCAGCCGGATGGTGCCGCGCGGGCGGGGCGCGATCGTGACGGTCGCCTCCAACGCGGCCGACACGCCCCGGCAGGGCATGGCCGCCTACGCCGCGTCGAAGGCCGCCGCGACCATGTTCACCAAGTGCCTCGGCCTCGAGGTGGCCGGGCACGGCATCCGGTGCAACCTCGTGGCGCCCGGCTCGACCGACACGCCGATGCTGCACGGCATGTGGGCCGACGACGCGGCCCGCCGGGCCACCATCGACGGCCGGCTCGACGCCTACCGGGTCGGCATCCCGCTGCGCAAGCTGGCCAGCCCGCAGGACGTGGCCGATGCGGTGGTGTTCCTGCTGTCCGACCGGGCCGGGCACATCACCATGCACGCCCTGACCGTCGACGGCGGCGCCGCACTCGGCGTCTAGGAGAAACCGATGAGCCTTGCCGACATCCCGGACTACCCGCTGCCCGCCGCGGCGGACCTGCCCGCCAACGTGGCCACCTGGCGGCCCGAGCCGCAGCGCACCGTCCTGCTGGTGCACGACATGCAGCGGTACTTCCTGCGCCCCTTCGCCCCCGGGCTGCGTGAGCGGCTGGTGGCCAACGCGGCGAGACTGCGCGCCAACGCTGCCGCCGCCGGCGTGCCGGTCGCCTACACCGCCCAGCCCGGCGGCATGACCCCGTCCCAGCGCGGCCTCCTCGTCGACTTCTGGGGCCCCGGCATGCGGGTCGACCCCGCCGACCGGGAGGTGGTGGAGCCGCTCGCCCCGGCGCCGTACGACTGGCGGCTCACCAAGTGGCGCTACAGCGCCTTCTTCCGCTCCGACCTGCTGGCCCGGATGCGCGCCGCCGGCCGCGATCAGCTCGTCGTGTGCGGCGTCTACGCCCATGTCGGCATCCTGGCCACCCTCATCGACGCATTCAGCCATGACATCCAGCCCTTCCTGGTCGCCGACGCGGTGGGCGACTTCAGCGCCGAGGACCATCACCGGACCGTCGCCTACGCGGCCCGCCGGTGCGCGGTGGTCACCACGACCGCGGACCTGTTCGCCGAGGCGGGTGTGTGATGGAGCCGTTCGCGCTGCTGCACCGGCCGTCCACCGTGGACGGTGTCGAGGTGATCGCCGGCCCGATGTCCACCGTGGACACCCTCGCGGACGTGCCGGTCGACGGGCCCGCGCTCGTCCTGGTGCCGTTCCGGCAGGTCGCCGAGCGTGGGTACGCCTGCGTCGAGGACGGCGCGGGACTGCTCGCGATGCGCGTGGCCACCCGGTCCGTGCTCCCCGTGCCGCTCGCCACCGCGCTGCTGCCGGATGTGACGGTACCGCTGTCGGGCGCCGGTTTCGACGGCGAGCGCTACGACGAGACGGTCCGCCGGGTCGTCGCCGAGGAGATCGGCACCGGCGAGGGGGCCAACTTCGTCATCCGCCGCACCTTCCGCGCCGCGATCGACGACTACCGGCTCGCCCACGCCCTGGCCTGCTTCCGGCGGCTGCTGCTGGACGAGTCGGGCGCCTACTGGACCTTCCTCGTCCACACGGGGGAGCGGACCCTGGTCGGGGCCACGCCGGAGCGGCACATCAGCGTCCGCGACGGGGAGGCGGTCATGAACCCGATCAGCGGCACGTACCGGTACGGCCCCACCGGCCCGACCCTGCCCGGCGTGCTGGACTTCCTCGCCGATCGCAAGGAGCGCGAGGAGCTGGCCATGGTGCTGGACGAGGAGCTCAAGATGATGGCCCGCGTCTGCCCGGACGGCGGCCGGGTCGATGGCCCGTACCTGCGGCAGATGGCCCGGCTGGCGCACACCGAGTACTTCATCCGCGGCCGCACGGCCCTCGACCCGCGGCACATCCTGCGCGAGACCCTGTTCGCGCCGACCGTCACCGGCAGCCCGCTGGAGAACGCGTGCCGCGTGATCGCCCGGCACGAGCGGCGCGGCCGCGGCTACTACAGCGGCATCGCCGCCCTCGTCGGGCCCGGCGAGCTCGACTCGGCGATCGTCATCCGCACCGCCGACATCGCCGCCGACGGCCGGGTGCACATCGACGTGGGGGCCACCCTGGTGCGCCACTCCGACCCGCAGTCCGAGGTGGCCGAGACGGACGCCAAGGCGGCCGCGCTGCTGGCCGCGCTGGCCGGCGCCCCGTCCGCGCCGGCCGCTGCCCCGCACCGGCCGGCCGCGCGACCCGGCCTGGCCGAGCATCGGCGGGTCCGCGGCGCGCTGGCCGGGCGCAACGCCGGCCTGGCCCGCTTCTGGCTGACCGGCGCCGACCGGGCGGCGGCCGCGCCCCCGGCGCTGGCCGGGCGCACCGCCGTGATCGTCGACGCGGAGGACACGTTCACGGCCATGCTGGCCCTGCAGCTGCGCGCGCTCGGGCTGACCGTCGACGTCGTGCCGCACGCGACCCCGCCGGCCGTCGGCGCCCACGATCTCGTCGTGCTCGGCCCCGGCCCAGGCGACCCGCGCGCGGGCGAGCACCCGAAGATCGCCCGGCTGCGCGGCCTGATCGACGAGCTGCTCGCCGCCGGGCGGCCGTTCCTGGCGGTGTGCCTGAGCCATCAGGTCCTCGCCGGGGCGCTGGGACTGCGGGTGACCCGTCGCCCGGTGCCCAACCAGGGCCTGCAGCGCGCCGTGGACCTCTTCGGCCGGGAGGAGCTCGTCGGCTTCTACAACACCTTCGCCGCGTACAGCGGCGACGACGAGCACCGCGGCGTCGCGGTTGCCCGGGACCCGGCCACCGGCGAGGTGCACGCGCTGCGCGGTGCGCACTTCGCGTCGATGCAGTTCCATCCGGAGTCGGTGCTGACGGTCGACGGGCCACGTATTCTGGCCGGCCTCCTCGGTGGACTGGGCGATTTTACCCAGAGTGGGGCCGGAAGTACAGATGGTGCTGGATCGGTGGGGGTGGGCGTAGCATCCGTCGCATGCAGCCCTTAGCACATGCGATCGACGTGGGTGCCGAGATCGGGCGGATCGAGGACGCGGAGGGCTACATCGCGTCGATCTGCTTCAAGACCGGCCCACCCGACTCCATCGGCGTCGAAGTCGAGCACATCCTGCACCATCCGGGCCACCCCGCCCAGCCCATCGACCTCGAGGCGGTTACCGCCGCCCTCGCCCCGCTGCCCCACGCCGGTGGCGTCTCCTTCGGCCCCGGCGGGCAGATCAGCCTCGCCGCGCGGCCGCAGCCGTCCCTCGCCCGGCTGCATGCCACCGTCAACGCCGACCTGGACCGGCTCGGCGAGCTGGTCGCCGCCGCGGACCTGCGCATCGCCGGCACCGGCATCGACCCGCACCGCGCACCGCGGCGGCTGGTGTCGTCCCGGCGGTATCACGCGATGGCCGCCTCATTCGCCCGGCGCAGCGGCGACGGCCGCGCCATGATGTGCAGCACCGCAGGCCTGCGCCCGATCCTCGACGCCGGCCCGCCCGGGCAGCTGGCGGCCCGCTGGGCGGCCGCGCACGAGCTCGGCCCGACCCTGCTGGCCCTGTTCGCCAACTCACCCGTCTTCGCCGGCCGCGACACGGGCTGGGCGTCGGCCCGCATGCGCACGTGGTACGGCATCGACCCTGCCCGCGCCGGGATCGTGCCGACCGGCCCGGACCCGGCCGCCGCCTGGGCCCGCTACGCGCTGCGCGCCCCGTTGTTGTGCGTGCGCCGCCCGGGCATCAGCTGGACCGTCCCGCCGGGCATCACCTTCGCCGACTGGATCGGCGGGGCGCTGGGCGGCCGCCCGACGTATGACGACCTCGACTACCACCTCGGCACGCTCTTCCCGCTGGTCCGCCCCCAGGGCCGGCTGCAGGTGCGCTACCTGGACGCCCAGCCCGGCGGCGACTGGTTCGCCCCGGTCGCCGTGCTCTGCGCCCTGCTGTCCGACGGCCCGACCATCGACGCCGCCCGCGACCTGGCCGCGCCCGCCGCGGGCCGGTGGATCGAGGCGGCCCGCTACGGGCTGACCGACGAGGTCATCGCCGCGACCGCGCCGCCGCTGCTCGACCTGGCGCTGCGGGTGCTGGCCCGCGACGGGCTACCGGCGCCGCTGCTGGACGAGGTCGGCACCGTGATCGAGCGGCGCTTCCGCCGTGCCTGGCCGCATCTGTACCACCCGCTCTGAGATCACCGGCGGAGGCCGTCGCCGGGCGGCGGCCTCCGATCCGCCGCCGGTTCGGGTCCCTCGTTATCGAGGTCACGCCCGACCGTAAATCCTATCGAAACGATAGAGTACTTGTTACGCTGCCGGTATGTTGCGGGCGGTTGCGGTGCGGTCGATGAAGCGGGCCGGCCGCCCGCCCGGGTCCCGCTTGCGGGCCGTGCCGTGGTCAGCCGCGCCGCCGATCCCACTCCAGCAGGGCCAGTTGCCACGCGATCGCGAGTCCGGCCAGCACCCAGAAGGCCACCTCGTGGTGCAGCAGGAGCGCCCCTAAGGCACCGACGAACAGCAGTGCGACCACGACCATCGCAAAAACATACTGTGCCCGTCGATTTAGCAGCAATAGTGCCAGGAGAATGACGCCATGCCCGACCCTCTCGACCTCGTCCACCTGAAGACCCTGGTGACGATCGCCGAATGCGGCGGGTTCCACCGGGCCGCGGCGGTGCTGCGCGTGAGCCAGTCGACGGTGAGCCAGCATGTCCGGTTGCTCGAGCGGCGGCTCAAGGAGCCGCTGGTCGAGCGGGCCGGCCGCGGGGTGCGGTTCACCCTGCAGGGGGAGGCGCTGCTGGTCGAGGCGCGGCGGATCCTGGCCGTGCACGACGAGTCGCTGCGCCGTCTGGAGGTCGCCGCGGAGCGGGTGATCCTGGTCGGCTGCACTGAGCACGCGGCCGATCAGATGCTGCCGCAGTTGCTGGACGTGATGCGGCACGGGTTTCCGGGCCGGACCGTGCGTTTCCGTATCGACCGCTCGACCCAGCTGACCCAGGTGGTCGCCCGCGGCGCGCTCGACCTCGCCGTCGTGCTGGCCGGGCCCGAGCCGGCCGGCCCGCAGGTGGCGGAGCTGCCGCTGTACTGGTACGCCGCGCCGCAGTTCGTGCCGCCCCGGGATCGGGCGTCGTGGCCGATCGTGGCGTTCGAGGAGCCGTGCGGCCTGCGGCGCCGGGCGCTGCAGGCGCTCGAGTCGGCCGGCGAGCCGGCGGACATCATCGCCGAGTCGACCAGCCTCGACGGGGTGGTGGCCGCGGTCCGGGCCGGCCTCGGCGTGGCGCTGCTGCCCAGCACCGGGCGCGCCCCCGCGGGCCTGACCGCGCTGCGGCAGCTGCCGGACGTCGGCACGGTCGGGCTGCAGGTCGCCGCCCGGCGGGGCATCGACCCGGAACTGGAGCGCATGGCGCGCGAGGTCATCGAGGAGTTCTTCGCGACCCGGGCGCACCTGCGCAGCGTCGCCTGACGTCCGGCACCGATCGTCTGCGCCGATCGGTGCCGAGCCGTAAACCGCATTGGATGAATTCCCACTGGTTCAATAGGCTTTCGGTATGCCGGTCGAGTTCATCAGTGCCATCAACGTCAATGCCAGCAACGAGGTCAACGGCCGCGGCGACCCGGCCATCGACGTCGGCTTCCTGCGCCGCTACGCCCGGGTGCTCGAGGACGGCGGCTTCGACTACACCCTGGTGCCCTACAACTCCTCGTTCCACGACCCGTTCGGCGTCGCCGTGGCGCTCACCCAGGTCACCGAGCGGCTGCGGCCCATCGTCGCGCTGCGGCCCAACACGATGTACCCGACCGTCGCCGCGAAGGCGCTGGTCACCCTCGACCAGCTGTCCGGCGGGCGCGCGGTCGTGCACTTCATCGCCGGCGGCAGCGACGCCGAGCAGGCCCGGGAGGGCGACCGGTTGAGCAAGAGCGAGCGCTACGAGCGCGAGGAGGAGTACATCCGGATCCTGCGCAGGGTGTGGACCTCCACCGAGCCCTTCGACCACGCGGGGAAGTACTACTCGTTCGAGAACTTCGTCTCGCTGGTGCGCCCGGTGCACGGCACCATCCCGGTCTCCGTCGGCGGCTCGTCCGACGACGCCTACCGGGTGGGCGGCGCGCTGGGCGACATCTTCGGCCTGTGGGGCGAGCCCCTCGCCGACACCAAGGAACAGATGGACCGGGTCGCGGCCGAGGCCCGCCGCGCCGGCCGCGCCGACACCCCGCGGATCTGGGTCACCTTCCGCCCGATCGTCGCCGCCACCGACGCGCTGGCCTGGGAGAAGGCCGAACGGATCCTGCAGATCCTGCAGGGGCGGTCCGGGGCGGGACTGTGGTCGACCAAGCAGCGGTGGGGCGGGGGCGAGGCGCCGGCGAACGTCGGCTCCCAGCGGCTGCTGGCGATCGCCAAGCGGCAGGACGTGCACGACCGGGCGCTGTGGACGCCCACGGCGACGGCGACCGGGGCGGCCGGCGCCTCCACGGCGCTGGTCGGCAGCTACGAGACGGTCGCCGCGGCCATCCTCGACTACATCGACCTCGGCGCCGAGCTCATCTCGATCCGCGGCTACGACAACCTCGACGACGCCATCGACTACGGGCGGTACGTCATCCCCCTGGTCCGTCAGGAGCTGGCCCGCCGCGGCGCGGTGACGGTCGCATGAGCGGTCCGGAGCGGAGCGGCGCCTGGTCTGGGTCGACTGCCGCGGAGCCTCGTCGAGCCAGACCTGGCGTTGGGGCCGCGATCAATGAGCACAGGCTTGGCTCAGGCCGGCGCCGGAGCGAAGCGGCGCCTGGTCTGGGTCGATCAGTGCGAAGCCCCATCGAGCCAGACTGGGCGGAGGTGACGGCATGAGCCGGTACGTGGTGATCGGCGCCGGCGCGGTCGGCGGGCTGCTGGCCGCGCAGCTGCATCTGGCCGGCATCGACACCGTGCTCGTCGCCCGCGGCGCCCAGCTCGCCGCGATCCGGGCCGGCGGGCTGCGGATCCGCCGCCCGCACGGCGACGACGTCGTGCCGGTGCCGGTCGCCGGCGGCCCCGGGGAGGTGCGCCTGTCCACCGCTGACGTGCTCGTGCTGGCGACCAAGGCCCAGGACGCGGACGCGGCCCTGGCCGACTGGGCGTGGCAGCCGGTCGCCGACCCCACCGGCGGGCCGGCGCGCCTCGGCGCGGACCTGCCGGTGCTGACCCTGCAGAACGGCCTGGCCACGGAGGAGGCGGCGCTGCGGCGGTTCCGGCAGGTGTACGGCGGCACCGTCGCCGTCGCCGCCAGCTACCTGGTCCCGGGAGAGGTGGTGAACCCGTCGCACCCCGTCGTCGGCGCCGTGTGGCTCGGCCGTTACCCGGACCGGCCCGACCCGGCCCAGGAGCGCTTCGCCAGGGACCTCACCGCCGCCGGGTTCGCCGCGCACAGCGTGCCCGACATCTCCGCCTGGAAGGCCCGCAAGCTGCTGGGCAACGTCCGCAACGGCCTCGACCTGCTCGACGGTACCGCGCAGGAGAAGACCCGGGCCGGCGAGCTGCTCGTCGCCGAGGCCGAGGCGGCGTACGCGGCCGCCGGGATCACCCCGGCCCCGGCGGAGGCCATGCGCGCCGGCGCCGACCTCAGCTTCGCGCCCGTCCCCGGCCACGTGCCGGGAAGGCTGTCGACCTGGCAGAGCTTCGCCCGTGGCACGTCGAGCGAGGTCGACCATCTCAACGGCGAGATCGTGCGGCTGGGGCGGCGCGCCGGCGTGCCGACGCCGGTCAACGAGCGGCTGCAGCGGCTGCTCGGGGCGCAGGCGGCCGCCGATGCGCCGCCCGGGACCCACCAGGTGGGCGAGCTGCTGGCGGCGAACGCCGTTGTCTAGCCCGGCGGCGCTGTTCACCGACCGGTCCGGCTGGGCGCCGGACGGGCCGCCGCGGGCGGTCGTGCGGGCCCGGACCGTCGCCGACGTCCAGCGCACCCTGGCCGAGGCCAGCCGCACCGGCACGCCGGTCGTCACCCGCGGCGCCGGCACCGGGCTGGCCGGCGGCGCGGTCGCCGGCCCGGGGGCGATCGTGCTCGACGTGTCCGGGCTCGACCGCATCCTCGGCATCGACCCGGTCGACGGCATCGCCCGCGTCGAGCCCGGCGTGATCACCGCCGAGCTGGACCGGGCCGCCGCCGAGCACGGCCTGATGTTCGCCCCCGACCCGGGCAGCGTCGCCATCTGCACCGTGGGCGGCAACATCGCCACCAACGCCGGCGGCCTGCGGGGCGCCAAGTACGGCGTCACCCGCGACAGCGTCCTCGCCCTCGACGTCGTGCTGGCCGACGGCACCCTGCTGCGCCTGGGCCGCGACACCGTCAAGGGCGTCGTCGGCCTCGACCTGGCCGGCCTGGTCGTCGGGTCGGAGGGCACGCTCGGCGTGGTGGTGGGCGCGACGCTGCGGCTGCTGCCCCGCCCGACGCGGGTGGCCACCGCGGTGGCCTACTTCGCCTCGGTCGCCGCCGCCGCGGGCGCCGCGACCGCGCTGGGCGCCGCCGGCCTGCGCCCGGCGGTGCTGGAACTCGTCGACGGCAAGACCCTGGCCGCCATCGACGAGCTGCGCGGCACCGGCCACGCCGGCCGGGGCGGCGCGCTGCTGCTCGTGCAGGCCGACGGCTTCGGCGCCGGCGAGGAGATCGCGGCCGTTGCCGCCGTGCTCGGCCGCACCGCGCGGTCGGTGGAGACGACCGAGGACGCCGGCACCGCGGCGGCGCTGTCCGCGGCCCGGCGCGACGCGCTGCCGGCGATCGAGGCGAAGGGCCGGGCGCTCATCGAGGACATCGCGGTGCCGCGGTCCCGACTCGCCGAGGCGGTCGACGGCGTGCACGCGATCGCGGCCGCCACCGGCACCGACGTCTTCGTGTTCGCCCACGCCGGCGACGGCAACCTCCACCCGATCATCCTGCTCGGCCCGGGCACGGCGCCGGGCACCATCCCGCCGGCCGAGCGGCGCGCGGCCGACGACATCTTCGCCCTCGCCCTCGCCCTCGGTGGCACGGTCAGCGCCGAGCACGGCGTCGGCCTGCTCAAACGCGCCTGGCTCGAAAGGGAGCTCGGGCCGGACGTGCTCGCGCTGCAGCGGCGCATCAAAGCGGTCTTCGACCCCGCCGGCATTCTCAACCCAGGAAAGGCCATCTGACATGACCCAGCCCCCCGGACCCGTCCTCATCACCGTCGCCGAGCTCGCCGACCCTGCCCGGGGCGAGGTGCGACTGCTCGACGTGCGCTGGCGCCTGGGCGACCCGACCGGCCACGAGCAGTACCTCGACGGGCACATCCCCGGCGCCGCCTACGCCGACCTCGACACCGAGCTGGCCGCCCCACCGGCCGAGGGGCTCGGCCGCCACCCGCTGCCCGACGTGGCCGACCTGCAGGCCGCCGCCCGTCGCTGGGGCATCAACGCGGGCGACACCGTCGTCGCCTACGACGACAACGGCAACCTCGCCGCCGCCCGGGCGTGGTGGCTGCTGCGCTGGGCCGGCGTCGCCGACGTCCGGCTGCTCGACGGCGGCCTGGCCGCGTGGCGGGCCGCCGGGCACCCGATCGCGATCGGCGAGGAGCAGGGGGAGCCGGGCGACGTGGTGCTCACCGCCGGCGCGCTGCCGTCGGCGGGCCCGGACGCGGTCGCCCAGCTGGTCGCGGACGGCGGGGTGCTGCTGGACGCGAGGGCCGCCGAGCGCTACCGCGGCGAGCCCAACAGCATCGACCCGCGCCCGGGCCACATTCCCGGCGCGCTCAGCGCCCCGACCACGGAGAATCTCACCGCCGAGGGCACCTTCCGCGACCCGGCCGAGCTCGCCGAACGCTTCGCCGCCCTCGGTGTCACGCCCGGCCGCCGCGTCGGCGTCTACTGCGGCTCCGGCGTGACGGCCGCGCACGAGATCGCCGCGCTGCGGCTGGCCGGCATCGACGACGTCGTGCTGTACCCCGGTTCGTGGTCCCAGTGGGCGACCCTGCCCGGCCGCCCGGCCGTGGTCGGCGCCGGGCCCCGCCCGGAGCCGCCGCTCGTGTCGCCGGCCGAGGCGGCCCGCCGCGTCGAGGCGGGCGCGGTGCTCGTGGACGTGCGCAGCGCGCCGCGCCGGGCCGCCGACGGGGTCATTCCGGGTGCGCTCATCGCCGACCGCAACGGCCTCGGGGCGCACTTCGGGCCGGACTCGCCGCACCGGCAGGCGTCCGTCGTGGTGGTGTGCGGATCGGTCGACGGCTCCCGCCCCGTCGCCGCGGCGCTCATCGAGCAGGGATTCACCGACGTCGCGCACGTGGAGGGCGGCTTCGCCGCCTGGGCCGAGGCGGGACTGCCCGTCGAGGCCTGAGCGCAACCGGCATCGGCCGGCTGCCCGGCGCCGCGCTCAGGCGGCCCGGTGCAGCCGGCCGAACGTGCTCTGGTGGAACACCAGCGGCGCGACGCTGCGGTCGGCGTCGAGGGCATGGACGCGCAGCAGGATGATGTCGTGGTCGCCGGCCGGGATCTCGCGCTCGATGCTGCAGTCCAGCCAGGCGCAGGCGCCGTCGAGCAGGATCTCGCCGCCACGCGTCGCCCGCCACGTCACGCCGGCGAACCGGTCGACGCCCCTGGCGCTGAGCTGCCGGCCGAGGCGCTCCTGGTCCGCCGCGAGCACGCTGACGCCCAGCCGTGCCGCCCGGCGCAGGACCTGCCAGGTGCTCGACGTGCGGGCGATGCAGACCGATACCAGCGGCGGGTCCAGCGACACCGAGGTGAACGAGCTCGCGGCGAGCCCGGCCGGCACGCCGTCAACCAGCGCGGCCACGGCCGTGACCCCGCTGGGGAAGGCGCCGAAGACCCGGCGCAGCTCGGCAGGGTGCAGTACCGCGCTCATGCTCATGCTTCTATTTTCCTACTCGGAGCATAGGAATGGGCAAGGCTCGGACCGATCGAATATCGCGGTCGGTGCCGACCTCGATTTCGCATTGGACACCTCAGATATTCCCTATCAAGCTGATAGGTATGATAGGAGATGCCGTGCAGGGCGCCACCACCATTCCGCCGACCGCCTCGCCCGAGGTGGAGTTCATCAGCCTGTCGCACCTCAACCCGTCGACGGAACTGGAGCCGGTGCCGGGCCGCGGGATCGACCTGGCGTACTTCCGGCGGTACGTGCGCGCGCTGGAGGACGCGGGCTACGACTACACGCTGCTGCCGTACGGGTCGGGCAGCGCGGACTCGTTCGTCGTGGCCAGCGCGGTCGGCCAGCTCACCGAGCGGATCAGGCCGATCGTCGCGCTGCGGCCCAACACCACCTTCCCGACGGTAGGGGCGCAGAAGCTCGCCACCCTCGACCAGCTCACCGAGGGCCGCGCGGTGGTCCACCTCATCTCCGGCGGCAGCGACGCCGAGCAGGCCCGGCAGGGCGACTACCTGCCCAAGGAGCGCCGCTACGCGCGGACCTCGGAGTACATCGACATCCTGCGCCGCTCGTGGACCGAGCCCGCCCCGTTCGATCACGACGGCGAGTTCTACAAGTTCGACAGGTTCGGCCCCGGGTTCGCGCCCTACGACACCCCGATCCCGATCTCGATCGGCGGCCAGTCCGACGAGGCGTTCGCCGTCGGCGGCGCCAAGGCCGACATCTTCAGCTTCTGGGGCGAGCCGCTGGCCGACCTGCGCACCGAGATCGACCGGGTGCACACGATCGCCCGCGCCGCCGGCCGCACCACGCTGCCGCGGATCTGGGTCACGTTCCGCCCGATCATCGACCGGACCGACGAGCTGGCCTGGCGCAAGGCCCACCGCTACGTCACCCGCATCGGCGAGAACTTCCAGCGCCACGGCCTGGGCAACCAGCGGTACGGCCAGGACACCCCGCAGAACGTCGGCTCGCAGCGCGCCCTTGCATTCGCGGAGCGCTCGGAGCTCTACGACCGCGCGCTGTGGACCCGCACCGCCGCCGTCACCAACGCCGCCGGCGCTTCCACCGCCCTGGTCGGCTCGCCGGAGACGGTCGCCGCGGCGATCCTCGACTACGTCGACCAGGGCGCGTCGCTGGTGTCGATCCGCGGCTACGACACGCTTGCCGACGCCGTCGACTACGGCCGGTACATCCTGCCGCTGGTCCGTCAGGAGCTCGCCCACCGCCGCGCGACCGGCCGGCGCGGCACCCTGCAGGCCGAGCACCCCGGCAACTACGGCGCCGACTATGCGCAGTACGCCACGGCGGTCCGGCCGTGACCGGCGTCGAGGCGCCCGCGCACACGTTCGCGGCCCCGGACCTGTCCGACGCTGCCCTGGCGGCGGTGACCGCCGAGATCGCGGGGACCGCCGCGGAGTACGACCGCACCGCCGAGCTGCCCTGGGCGGGCCTGCACGCCGCGCACCGCGCCGGGCTGCTCACCGCCGCCGTCGGCCGTCAGTACGGCGGGCCCGGCGCCGGGCCGCGTGACGTCGCCCGCATCCTCACCGCCATCGGCGAGGGCGACGCCTCGGTCGGCCTGCTCGCCGCGAACCTGCTGCTGACCCACGCCGGCCAGGCCGCGCACCCGAGCTGGCCGGCCGCCGCCTACGACGACCTGCTGCGCCGCTCGCAGGACGGCCCGGCCCTGGCCAACGCCGTGCGCGCCGAGCCCGAGCTGGGCGCGCCGGCCCGCGGCGGGCTGCCGAAGACGACCGCGACCCGCACCGCCGGCGGCTGGCGGCTCAACGGGCGCAAGGCCTACGCCACCGGCGGCGCCGGCCTGGCCTACCACGTCGTGTGGGCCGTCGCCGACGAGCCGGGCGGCGACCCGCAGCGGCCCCGCGTCGGCCATGTCATCGTGCCCGGCGACCGTCCCGGCATCGACTGGGTCGACACCTGGGACCACCTCGGGCTGCGCGCCTCGAACACCCACGACGTCATCTACAGCGACGTCGAGGTCCCGGCCGACGCGTTCGTGGAGATCCCGCGCGGGCCCGACGGCGTCTACCGAGACCCCGCCGCGGCCGCCGGCCCCGGCAGCCTCGGCCACGTCTCCCTGTACGTCGGCGTCGCCCGCGCGGCCCGGTCGGCCTTCGCCGCGTTCGCGCGCGAGCGGGTGCCCGCCGCGCTGGGCCGGCCGATCGCCCAGACCGAGCGTATCCAGACGGTGGCCGGCGAGATCGATCTGCAGATCGTGCAGGCCGAGACGCTGCTGCACGGCGCGTTGCTGCGCCTGGAGGCCGGCGACCAGTCGATCCTGCCCGAGCTGTCCGCCGTCAAGGTGGCGATCGCGCGTTCGGTGATCGCCGCCACCCAGGCGGCGGTGGCGGCGCTGGGCAACCCCGGCCTGTCCCGGCACCACCCGCTGGAGCGGCACCTGCGCGACGCGCTGTGCATCCGAGTCCACCCGCCGCAGGAGGACGCCGTGCTGCTCGCGAGCGGCCGCCGGATCCTCGGCACCTGAAGCCCCCTCGAATCGAAAAGGACATTCCATGGACAAGTTTCGACTGCTGGCCGCCGGTGCCGCGCTGCTCGCGCTGGCGGGCTGCGGCGGCGGCACCGCGCCGGCTGCCGCCGGCGATGCGGGGCCGCCCAAGAGCGGCGGGACGCTGAAGGTTTCGTTCTTCCCCGACAACGCGAACCTGGCCTGCATCGACCCGTTCCAGGTGTACTGGATCGAGAGCCGCTCGATCATCCGCAACTACGCCGACTCGCTGACCGACCAGGACCCGCAGACTGGTGAGATCGTGCCATGGCTGGCGAGCAGCTGGCAGGTCAGCCCGGACGGGCTCACCTACACGTTCAAGCTGCGCGACGGGGTCACGTTCAGCAACGGCAAGAAGGTCGACGCCCAGGCCGTCGCCGACGACGCCGCGGGATGGATCGCCACGGTCAAGGAGACCAACGGCGCCGCCTACGGCGCCTCCTACGTGCAGGGCCTCACCGGCGCGACCGTCGTCGACCCGAGCACCGTCGCGTTCCACCTCAGCCGGCCGAACTCGTCGTTCCTGCAGGCGACGTCGACGACGAACCTGGCCATCACCGACCCGGCCGAGTACCGGCTGACCCCGACCGAGCGCTGCACCGGCAAGGGCGTCATCGGATCCGGGCAGTTCGTGCTCGACCACTACACCCCCAAGGTGGAGACGGTGCTCACCAAGCGCGCCGGCCACCAGTGGGGATCGGCGCTGTCGAAGAACCAGGGCGAGGCGTACCTCGACAAGGTCGTGTTCAACTACATCGCCGAGGACAGCGTCCGCACCGGCAACCTCGTCAGCGGCGCCACCGACATCGCCTGGCCGCGCAACCCCTTCACGCCGCAGGACGAGCAGCTCATCACCCGCTCCGGGGCCAAGGTCGAGCAGCGGGCGCTGCCGGGCGTGTCCTACACCCTCTTCGCCAACACCGCCGACGGGCGCGTCCTCGCCGACCCGCAGGTGCGCCAGGCGCTGAACAAGGCCATCGACCGCAAGACCTACGCGACCACCGTGTTCGGCGCGACCTACCCCGTCGTCCAGGGCGCCTTCGACGCCACCACCCCCTTCTTCGCGCCGCAGAGCGGCAAGCTCGCCTACGACCCCGACGGCGCCCAGCGCATCCTCGACGCGGCGGGCTGGAGCGTGGGCAAGGACGGCTTCCGGTTCAAGAACGGCACCCAGCTGACCATCGACTACCCGACCAGCCAGTTCACCGCCGGCTCGGAGCTGCTGCAGGCACAGCTGAAGAAGGTCGGCATCAACCTGAGCCTGCGCACCCTCACCACCGCGCAGCAGACCACGTACATCACCAACGGCGAGTACGACCTGACCGGCACGTACTTCACCCGCGCCGACCCGGGCGCCCTGCAGTTCATCCTCAACCCCGACGTGGCCAACTCCAAGGCGCTCGCCCGCCGCTCCGCCGCCCCGAATGACATCTCCAAGATCCAGGACCTGTTCGGCAAGGCGCTGCAGACCACCGACGCCGCCCAGACCAAACAGGCGTACGCCGACCTGCAGGACTACCTCATCGACGCCGGCGTCACCTTCCCGCTGTTCGAGCGGGTCCAGAAGGCCGGCGTGAGCAGCCACGTGCACGGCTTCGCCTTCACCTCCGAGAGCTTCCTGCGGCTCAACGACGTCTGGAAGGACTGATGGCCAGGTACATCGCGGGCCGGGTGGGCCAGGCCGTGGGTGTGCTGTGGGCGGCATTCACGCTGACCTTCGCGATCCTCTACCTGCTGCCGAGCGACCCGATGCAGCTGCAGCTGGCCGCCGCCGGCGTCCAGCAGGACAGCCTGACCCCCGAGCAGTACGCCGGGATGCGGCACCGGTTCGGCCTCGACGAGCCGATCTGGGCCCAGTACTGGCACCACCTGTCCGGCCTCGTGCGCGGCGACCTCGGCATCTCGCTGACCCAGGGGGTGCCGGTCACCCAGCTGATCGGCGCCCGGATCGGCCAGACGCTGCTGCTGAGCGCCTGCGCCGCCGTGGTGGCGCTGGTGGTCGGCTCGGCCCTGGCCTACCTCGCCACGTTCGTGCGTTTCCATCCGGTACGGCTGCTGCTCACCCGGCTGCCCGCGCTGGGGGCCTCGTTCCCGCAGTTCTTCGTGGCGCTCTTCCTGATCCAGTTCTTCTCGTTCCAGCTCGGCTGGTTCCCGGCCACCGGCACGCAGGGCGCGGCGTCGCTGGTGATGCCGGTGGCGACGATCTCGGTGCTCACCTCCTCCGTGCTGGCGCAGGTGCTCATCAAGACGTTCGACGAGGCCCTGGGGCAGCCCTACATCGCCACCGCGCGGGCCAAGGGCCTGTCCCGCTCGGCGGTGCACCTGCGCCACGCCTTCCGCAACGCGGCGCTGCCGGCGATGACGATCCTCGGCGTCATCGTCGGCCTCACCGTGACCAGCTCGATCGTCGTGGAGACGGTGTTCACCCGCGAGGGGCTGGGCAACCTCGCCCAGCAGTCGGTGCTGTCGCAGGACGTGCCCGTCGTGCTCGGCGTGGTCACGGTCGCCGCGAGCATCTTCGTGCTGGTCAACCTCCTCGTCGACCTGCTCTACCCGCTGCTGGACCCGAGGATCTCCTACGCCGGCGGCCGGGCACGCCCACCGGCGGCGGTCGCGGACGGAGGTGCGCTGTGATCGGGCAGCTGGCGCGCAAGCCGGTGTTCCTCGTCGCGCTGGGCTACCTGCTCTTCGTGGTGGTCTCGGCGTTCTGGCCGCGGCTGTTCACCGCGGCCGGCCCGTACGACACCCACCCCGAGGCGGCGATCCTGCCGCCCGGGCCCGGCCATCTGTTCGGCACCGACACCTACGGCCGGGACCTGTGGACGCGGGTGCTGTACGGCTCGCCGCTGACCATCGAGGCCACCCTCATCGCGCTGGGCATCGCGCTGGTGGCCGGCCTGAGCCTGGGCATCGTGTCCGGGTTCTTCGGCGGCGTCACCGACGCGCTGCTCATGCGGGTCATCGACGTGCTGCTGGCCATCCCGGGCCTGCTGCTGGCGTTGTCGATCGTCACGGCGCTGGGCTACGGCACGATCCCGGTCGCCGTGGCCGTCGGCGTCGGGATCGTGCCCGGCTTCGCCCGCACCACCCGCGCCGAGGTGCTGCGGGTCAAGACGCTGCCGTACGTCGAGGCCGCCCGGGCCGCCGGCGCCTCCTGGTCGCGGGTGCTGCTGCGGCACATCCTGCCCAACTCGTGGGGCCCGGTCGCCGTGCTCGCCGTGCTCGACGGCGGCGTGGCGATCATCGCCATCGCGTCGCTGAGCTTCCTCGGCTTCGGCGCGGCCCCGCCGGCCGCCGAGTGGGGCACCCTCATCGCCGACGGCCGCAACTACCTCGTGACGGCGTGGTGGCTGAGCCTGCTGCCCGGCCTGTTCGTCGCCCTGCTCGTGCTCAGCCTGAACCACATTTCCAAGACGCTGCAGGAGATCACGCGATGACGGCCCAGCCCCTCGTGCAGATCGCCGGACTCGACATCGGCTACGCACGGCACCGCACGCTCACCCCGGCCGTGACCGGGCTCGACCTGACCGTCAACGCGGGCGAGGTCGTCGCGATCGTCGGCGAGTCCGGCTCCGGCAAGACCACCACCGCCAACGCGCTCATCGGCCTGCTGCCGCCCAACGGCCGGATCACCGCCGGGTCCGCGCTCGTCGACGGCGTGCAGATCGCCGGGGCGAAGGAGCGCACCCTGCGCCGGCTGCGCGGCAGCGTCGTCGGGCTGATCCCGCAGGATCCGATGGTCGGGCTCAACCCCACCACGCGCGTCGGCGCCCAGGTCGGCGAGGCCGTCGCGCGGCGGGGGATCGGCGGGCCCGCGGCGCGCGAGGAGGTCGTGCGCTACCTGGACCAGGCCGGCGTGCCCGACCCCGAGTCGCGCATCCGGCAGTACCCGCACGAGCTGTCCGGCGGCCTGCGCCAGCGGGTGCTGATCGCGATTGCCCTCGCGGGCCGGCCGAAACTCATCATCGCCGACGAGCCCACCAGCGCCCTCGACGTCACCGTCCAGCAGAAGATCCTCGACCACCTCGGCGGGCTGGTCCGCGAGCAGGGCATCTCGCTGCTCGTCATCACCCACGACCTCGCCGTCGCCGCGGACCGCGCCGACCGGGTGCTGGTCATGCAGGGCGGCCGGAAGGTCGAGGAGGGCGCGCCGGGCGCGATCCTCACCGAGCCCCGTCAGGAGTACACCCGCCGGCTCATCGCCGCCGCGCCGCGCCTGGCCCACGCCGGCCAGGTCGTGCCCCGCTTCGACGTGCGCGACCAGGAGACGCCCGAGCCGATCCTCACCCTCACCGACGTGAGCAAGACCTTCGCCACCACCGACCCCCGGCGCGGCCGGCGCGGCTTCAACGCGCTGGATCGGGTCAGCGTCGCCGTGCCGCGCGGGCAGACGCACGCCCTGGTCGGCGAGTCCGGGTGCGGCAAGACCACCACCCTGCGCATCGCGCTCGGCCTCGAGGCGCCCACCAGCGGCTCCGTCGTGCTCGACGGCACCGAGATCGCCGGGCTGGGCTGGAACGAGCTGCGCCCGCTGCGCCGCACCGCCCAGCTCGTGCACCAGGACCCGTTCGCCGCCCTCGACCCCCGGTTCACCGTCCGGCAGTCGATCACCGAGCCGCTGGCCGCGTTCAAGGTCGGCGACCGCCGCGCCCGCGAGGCGCGCGCCCGGGAACTGCTCGACCAGGTCGCCCTGCCCGCCGCCTACCTCGACCGGCGCCCGGCCGAGCTGTCCGGCGGCCAGCGGCAGCGCGTGGCGATCGCCCGCGCCCTCGCGCTGCACCCGCGGCTGCTCATGCTCGACGAGCCGGTCTCCGCGCTCGACGTGCTGGTCCAGGAGCAGATCCTGCGGCTGCTGGCCGACCTGCAGCAGCGGCTGGGGCTGTCGTACCTGTTCGTCTCCCACGACCTGGCCGTCGTCGCCGAGATCGCCCACACCGTCTCGGTGCTGCACGGCGGCCGGGTCGTCGAGCAGGGGCCGGTCGCCGAGGTCTTCACCAACCCGAGCAGCCCCCACACCCGTGAGCTGCTCGACGCCGTCCCCGGCCGCGCCGCGGACCGCCGTCCGGCCGCCGACGTGCATGCCTGAGCGGCACTCGGCGCTCGCGGCCCAGTTCGCCGGTGCCCGCGCCCATCCCGGCCCGGCGGCCCTGGCCACCGTCACCGGCCTGCTCAACGGGGCCACGATGGTGCTCGGCGCGGTCGCGATCGGCTGGGCGACGGACCACCTCGTGGTGCCCTCCCTGACCGGCCGGCCCGCCTCGGCGGCCGTCTGGTGGACCAGTGCGCTGCTCATCCTGGGCGTCTCCGCGGTCCGGTGGGGCACCATCTTCGTGCGTGGCATCGCCACCGGGCGCGTGCAGTACCGGGCGCAGGCCGAGACCCGCCGGGCCGTGGCGCACCGCTACCTCGAGCTCGGGCCGGCCTGGCATCGCGGGCATCCGCCCGGCCGGCTGCTCGCGCACGCCGTGTCCGACGTGGACGCGCTGTGGTCGCCGATGCAGTTCGCGTACTTCGCCGCCGGCATGGTGTTCATGCTGCTGCTCGCACTGGCCGAGCTGTTCCTGCGCGATCCCGGGCTCGGCCTGGTCGGACTGGGGCTGGTCGGGCTCGTCCTCGCCCTCAACGCCGTATACCAGCGGCTGCTCGCGCCGCGCGCCCACGAGGCGCAGGCCGCCCGCGGCGCTGTCGGCGGCGTCGCCCACGAGTCGGTCGAGGGCGGCCCGGTGGTGCGCAGCCTCGGCCTGTCCGCGGCCGAGGACGCCCGGCTCGCGCCGGCCGTCGAGCGGCTGCGCGCCGCCAACCTGCGCATCGCGGCCGTCAGCGCGGTGTTCGACCCGCTGCTGGAGCTGCTGCCGACCGTGGCCGTGCTCGCCGTCCTGGCCGTCGGGGCGCCGTGGACCCACCCTGGCGGCCTCACCGTCGGTGACCTCGTCGGGGTGGTGTACCTGCTGATCACCATCTCCATCCCGCTCAACGTCATCAGCCGCTTCCTGTCCATGCTGCCGATGTCCGCCGCCGGCCTGGCCCGCGTCCAGGCCGTGCTGCGGCACCCGGGCCCGCCACGGCCCGGCCGGCGACGGCTGGCCGCCGGGCGCCCGCTGCGGGTCCAGCTGCGCGGCGCCGGCGTCACCCGGGACGGCCATCGCCTGCTCGACGGCGTGGACCTGGTCCTGGAGCCCGGCACGGTCACCGTGGTCGTCGGCCCCGTCGGCGCCGGCAAGACCACCCTGCTCGACCTCGCCGCCGGGCAGGACCACCCGACCGGCGGCGCCGTGCTCTTCGACGGCCTCGACGCGCGGGAGCTCGCCGAGGACGCCGTGGCGCGGGACGTCGCCGTCGTCGCCCAGACCTCGTTCCTGTTCGCCGAGTCGGTCCGCGACAACCTGGTCCTGTCCGGGCATCCCCGCCGTACCGGCCCCTACACCGAGGCCGAGCTCTGGCGCGCCCTGCGCGTGGCCGCCGCCGACGAGGTCGTGCGGGGTCTGCCCGACGGGCTCGACACCGTCGTGGGCGAGCGCGGCGCGACCCTCTCCGGCGGCCAGCGCCAGCGCATCTGCCTCGCCCGTGCCGTGCTGCGCGATCCGCGGCTGCTCGTGCTCGACGACGCCCTGTCGGCGCTCGACCCGCGCGTGGAGCGGCAGGTCCTGGCCGGGCTCGCCGAGCTGACCGCCGCCGGGGACGGCCCGACCGTGCTGCTGGCCACGAGCCGCCCGGCCGCCGTCGCGCTCGCCGACCAGGTCGTGCTGCTGGGCGCCGGCCGGATCGCGGCCGCCGGGGGCCATGCCGAACTGCTGGAGCTCGAGGAGTACCGCCGCATCGTGACCGCCTACGAGCGCTCCAGTGTCCACTGAGCCCATCCCCGGTATCCGGCCGCGGGACCTGCTCCCCGCGGCCTTGCGTGTCTCGCCGCGGCTGCGCCGGGGCCTGCTGCTCACCGGCGGGCTCGCGCTGCTCGGCGGCGCCGGCCGGGTCATCGCGCCGCTGACCGTCCAGCACGCGATCGACGCGGGGCTCACGCCGGGCGCCGTCGGGCCTGCCGTCGCCGTCGGCGGCGTGGCCGTCCTGGTGGCCGCGGTCGCCTCCACGCTGCTCAACCGCCGGCTGCACGCCCGGGTCGAGGAGGCGCTCGCCGGTGTGCGCCGGGCCGGGCTGCGCCGGTTCCACGAGATGGCGGCCGCCGCCGCCGACCGGGTGCCCACCGCCGACGTGACGGCCCGGCTCACCGCCGACGTCGACCAGGTGACCACCTTCCTGCAGGGCGGCGGCACCCAGTTCCTCACCGGCGCCGCGCAGCTGCTCGTCGCCACCGCCGTCATGCTGGCCTACAGCCCGCTGCTGGCCACGCCGGTGCTCGTGCTGGCCGCGCTGTTGTTCGGGGCGATGCTCGGCCTGCAGCGGGTGATCGCCCGCCGCTACGACCGGGCCCGCCGCGACCTGTCCGCCATGCAGGCAGCCGTGACCGAGGCCGTCCTCGGCGCGCCCGTCATCCGTGCCACCGGCACCGGCGCGCGGGCCCGGGCCAAGCTCGACTCGGCCGTCGACCGGGCCCGCGACGGCCTCGTGCGCACGCTCGCGCCGCTGCACGCCAACGCCTCGCTCGGCGAGCTGGCGATCTCCACGATGACCGTGGCGGTGCTGCTCGGCGGCGTCTGGTGGGCCCTGACCGGCGACCCGGGCCGCCCGCGCCTCACCGCCGGCCAGGTCGTGGCGATGGTGTTCCTCGTCGGCTTCTTCGTCCGCCCGCTGCAGTTCCTCGTGCAGAGCCTCGGCGAGGCGCAGAACGCGCTCACCGGCTGGCGGCGCGCGCTGGAGCTGGCGGCCGCGCCCAGCGCCGACGCCGAGGGCCGCGACGCGCTCCCGGGCGGCCCCGTCGGCGTCGGTGTCGAGCACGTATCCGCGCGCTACGGCGACGGCCCGCTCGTGCTGCGCGACGTGACGGTCCGCATCGAGCCGGGCGAGCACGTCGCCGTCGTCGGCCGCACGGGATCGGGCAAGTCCACGTTCGCCAAGCTGCTCACCCGCCGCCTTGATCCGGCCGCCGGCGCCATCCGGCTCGGCGGGGTACCGCTGCGGCGGCTGTCCGCCGCGTCGCTGGCGGGCCGGGTCGTCATCGTCCCGCAGGACCCGTTCCTGTTCGACGGCACGATCGGGCAGAACATCAGGCTCAGCTCGCCGGCCGCCACCGACCACGACGCGGTGCGCGTCCTGCGCGAGCTCGGGCTGGCCGGCTGGCTCGCGACGCTGCCCGACGGGCTGGCCACCCCGGCCGGCCTGCGCGGCGAGCGGCTCTCGGTCGGCGAGCGGCAGCTCGTCGCCCTGGCCCGCACCGCGCTGGCCGATCCGGACCTCGTCGTGCTGGACGAGGCGACGTCCGGCGTCGACCCGGCCACCGACGTCGCGGTGCAGCACGCCCTGGCCGTGCTGACCCGCGGCCGCACCACCGTCTCCATCGCCCACCGCATGATCACCGCCGTGGCCGCGGACCGGGTGCTCGTCTTCGCCGCCGGCCGCCTGGTCCAGTCCGGCAGCCACGCGGAGCTCGCCGCCCGGCCGGGCCCCTACGCCGACCTCGTCGCCGCCTGGGCAGGGGCCGAATCCTAAAAATGATCTCCTATTCAAACGGTAGGGATGGTGGGTATAGTCCGGGGTCACTGGATTTCCCTACCGCCATATGGGAGTACCCCGATGCGTCGAATCACGGCCGTCCTGGCCGGCGCGCTGCTGCTGCTCAGCACGTCGCTGGTCGCCGGCTGCGCCGATAAATCCGCCCAGCCCGCCGCCGCGTCCGGTGCGGCCGAGGAGCCGCTGCACGTGGGCTACCAGCGCTTCGGCGGCCTGAGCCTGGTCAAGGCCCGCAAGGCCGGGGCGCCCGGCACCACCTGGTCGCTGTTCGAGAGCGGCCCGGCGCTGACCGAGGGGCTCAAGGCCGGCGCCATCGACATCGGCCAGGTGGGGGAGGCCCCGCCCATCTTCGCCGCCGCCGGGAAGATCGACTTCAGGATCATCGGCACGTCCGCGCCCGTGCCGAAGGGCGAGGCCGTGCTGGTCAAGGCGAGCAAGGGGTACACCTCCTTCAAGGACCTCCGCGGCAAGAAGGTCGCCCTCAACAAGGGCTCCAACGTCAACTGGCTGCTCGTGCGCCTGCTCGAGGCCAACGGCATGACCATCAAGGACATCGACGTGCAGTACCTCAAGCCCGCCGACGCCCGCCCCGCCTTCGACAACGACCAGGTCGACGCGTGGATCATCTGGGATCCGTACTTCGCCCTCGCCGAGACGCCGGGCGTCAAGGTGCTCGTCGACGCCACCGGCCTGGCGAACAACCGCGAATACCTGCTCGTCTCCCCGCAGGCGCTGAAGACCAAGCCCGGCAAGATCCGCGAGTTCCTCAAGACCTACCGGCAGGTCACCGACTGGGGCATCGCCAACCCCGACGAGCGCGTGAAGATCCTCGCCCCGGAGCTCGGCATCCCCGAGGACGTGGCGCGCCGCGCCCTGCAGCGCAGCGCCCAGCCGCTCGCCGCGATCACCCCCGAGATCGGCGGCGAGCTGCAGCAGATCTCCGACGGCTTCACCGACCTGCAGCTGATCCCGGTCAAGGTCGACATCAAGGCCCGCGTCGACGAGCAGTTCTCGGACCTGCTGCGATGACGCTCCTCGCCCGCAACACCGCGGCCACCGCCGCCGCGCCCGTCACCGCCAGGCGGGCCCGCGCCCGGCGGTGGCGGCGCGCGGTCACCCCCGTGGTCCTGCTCGCCGCCTGGGAGGGCGGTGTCCGGGCCGGGCTGCTCGACCCCGACAAGCTCCCGGCACCGAGCGCCGTGCTGGAGGTCGGCTGGCGGCTCGCGGCTGACGGCACCCTGGGCGGCTACCTGCTCGACTCGATCCAGCGGGCGCTGCTCGGGCTGCTCGTCGGCGGCCTGCTCGGCCTCGCCCTCGGCGCGCTCGCCGGCCTCTCCCGCCTCGGCGACGATCTCGTGGACCCGACCGTGCAGATGGGCCGCATGCTGCCCCACCTCGGCCTCGTGCCGCTGCTCATCATCTGGGTGGGCATCGGGGAATCACTGAAGGTCACGCTGGTCGCGCTGGGTGCGTTCTTCCCGGTGTACCTCAACACCTATGCCGGCATCCGGAACATCGACGAGCGCCTGGTGGAGGCGGCGCGGGCCTGCGGCCTGAGCGCCCTGGAGCGCCTCCGGCACGTCGTCATCCCCGGCGCGCTGCCCTCGCTGTTCCTCGGCGTGCGGCTCGCCTTCGCCGCCGGCTGGCTCAGCCTCGTCGTCGGCGAGCAGGTCAACGGCCAGGGCGGCCTCGGCTTCATGATGATGGAGGCCCGCGAGTTCAGCCAGACCGACGTCGTCGTGCTCGGCCTGGTCGCGTACGCGCTGCTCGGCCTGGTCTCCGACCTCGCGCTGCGATACGCCGAGAGGAGGACGCTGGCATGGCGCCGGGGCCTGCGGGCGACGTAGCCGTCGCCGCCGGGGTGCGGCGCGCCTTCGGCCCGACCGTGGTCCTCGACGACGTCGACCTCACCATCGCGCGCGGCGAGGTGGTGGCGCTGCTGGGCACGAGCGGCTCGGGCAAGAGCACGCTGCTGCGCGTGCTCGCAGGCCTCGACGAGGAGGCGACCGGCACGTACCGCACCGAGGGCGCCACCGCCGTGGTCTTCCAGGAGCACCGGCTGCTGCCGTGGAAGCGGGTCGGGGCAAACGTGGCCCTGGGCGTGCGCGGCGGCGACCTGCCGGCCCGGGTCCGGGAGGCGCTTTCCGAGGTCGGCCTCGCCGATCGGGCCACCGCCTGGCCGGCCGAGCTGTCCGGCGGCCAGGCCCAGCGGGTCGCCTTCGCCCGCGCCCTCGTCCGCCGCCCGGACCTGCTCCTGCTCGACGAGCCGTTCGGCGCCCTGGACGCGCTGACCCGCCTGCGGATGCAGGGCCTGTTCGGCCGGCTGCGCGAGCATCACGGATTCGCGGCGCTGTTCGTCACCCACGACGTCGACGAGGCGCTGCTGCTCGCCGACCGCATCCTGATCCTCGACGCCGGCCGGATCGCGGAGAACCGGCCGGTGCCCCTGCCGCGCCCGCGCGCCGCCGACGCCGCCGGTTTCGCCGCCGAACGCCGCGCGCTGCTGGGGTTGCTCAACGTCCAATGACGCGCGGCAGCCGCGCCGAACCGTGGCAATGGTTCGTTTCGCGCGATGTTGAGGAACCCGCGGCGCCGGTATCCGGCACCGCGGGTTTCCCTTGTCTACGTTCATGTCGGCCCCGGGTCTGCGGGTCGCGGGACCGGCAACCCGGGACCGATGAGCCGATCAGCCTGTTGCGGGTGCGGGCTCGTCCCGCGGTCCGCTCAGGTCGCTACCGCTCGTGGAGGTTCGCCGGGACAACCGACCGCCGATTGCGCCGATCAGCGCGACGACGACGGTGATGGACGGCATCCCGCCGAAGTTGGCGACGAGGAACGGCAGCCCGCCGTAGCCGGAGTGACTACCCGCCGCCGCGGTAAGCGTCCACAGCAGCATCGCGAGCGGGATCGTGGCCAGCAGCACGACACGGGGCCGCGGCGCCGGCCACCGCAACGCCACGGCGACTCCCAGCACCACCAGCACCAGGGCGTCGAACCGGAGGAGGTTGGGTCCCACGTTGAGCAGCGAGTGGGCGAGCAATGCGGCGAAGACGGCCACCGCCGTGCGGCGGGCTCCGATGATCCACGACACGGCGAGGCCGAGCCGGAGCACGGTGGGGATGAGCAGCGCGAGGGTCACGTTGTGCACGGGGAGCCGGCTGTCGAACGCGACCGTCGTGGCGCCGGTGCTGATGTTGTACACGGTGTCGAGCACCGCGGTGCTGTACGCGACGAGGAACGCGGCGAACAGCAGGGATGCGGCGCGGGGCAGGCGAAGCCGCAGCGCGAGGCCGAACACCCCGGCGGCCTGCCGGAGACTGGGCCGGGTGCGGCCCTCGTCGAGGTCGATCAGCAGCCCGAGTAGCTCCTCACCGCGGGTGGTCCGGTGGTCGGCGGGCAACAGCCGCAGCAGTCGGCGGTAGCGGCGTTCCAGCGGCCCCATCTGGTCCGGGGGGTTCATCCGGTCAGCCCAAGCCGGGGTGCCGACTGCTGGGCACGCTGGGCGAGGCGGCGCTTCGCCGCGCGGGCCTGGGCGGTCATCCGCTGCGTCTCGGCCTCCACCGCCGCCGCACCCGCGTCCGTCAGGCGGTAGTAACGGCGCAGCCGGCCGTTCTCGACCTCGTCACGCTCAGGCTCGATGAGCCCGCGGGCGACGAGACGCTCCAGGGCCGCGTAGAGCGTGCTCGCCCGGAGCTGGATTCGGTTCTCGGACATCGCGGCGACCTCCGTCACCAGCCCGTAGCCGTGCCGGGGCTGATCGGCGAGCGCCGCGAGGATCAGGAACGCCTGTTCGCTCATAGATTCCACGGGCGAAGCATATACCGTCGCACGGTATGTGCTACCCCGGCGGGCAGCAAGCAGGCCAGCGTCCACCGACTCCGGCGACGCTGGGCAACTTGCGGCCGAGCCACCACAGGCCCGGACTATCCTTTACGTTGAGTCCCAGATCTGCGAGGGGGTCGTTATGCCGGTCGTGCTGGTCTTTCAGGGGCCGACTTTCACGCAGGAGCGGTACGAGGAAACTGTCCGGAGGCTCACCGACGGTAAGAGCCGCATGGAGACGCCTGCGGACTGGCCCGCCGAGGGCCTGCTGATGCACGTCGCCGGAGAGGGCGAACATGGCTTCCGGGTAGTCGACGTGTGGGAGTCCGAGGAGGCTTGCCGCCAATTCGGCGAACGCTTCATGCCCTTCCTGGAGAAAGCCGGCATCAAGGACGAGCCGGAGATTTACCCGGCGCACACGTTTGTGTCGGCCTGAGCCAGGCCACATCCACCTGGGGCATCGCACTTGACCTTGCCACTGGCGGCAGGGTTGGACGATGCCCGGCATGGAAAGCAGCACCACATCACAGGCCGGCAGAGTCGTCGTCATCACCGGGGCCGGCACCGGGATCGGCCGGGCCACCGCTCGGGCCTTCGCCGCCGAGGGCGCCCACGTGCTCGCTGTCGGGCGGCGGGTCGAACCGCTCAACGAGACCGCCGCCGGGCACGACCGGATCACGCCGCTGGCCGCCGACATCACGGCCGAGGGGGAGCCCGAGCGCATCGTGCGAACCGCGCTGAAGGCCTACGGCCGGTTGGACGTACTGGTCAACAACGCCGGCATCGTACGCGGCGGCACCCTCGCCACCGTCACACCGGAGACGATCGCGCCGCAGATCGCCACCAACCTCGTCGCCCCCATCCTGCTGGCACAAGCCGCGTTGCCCTTCCTGGAGACTTCAGGCGGGGTGATCGTCAACGTCAGCACGTCAGTGGGGCAACGGGCCTGGCCGGGCAGCGCGGTCTACGCCGCGACCAAGACCGCCCTGGAACTGCTGACCCGCAGCTGGGCGGTCGAACTGGCACCCCGCGGCATTCGCGTGGTGGCAGTTGCCCCCGGCGCGATCGACACCCCTATCGGTGCACATCAGGGCCTGACGCCGCAGCAAATGGCCGCGGTGCGGCAATGGCAGCTGGCGCACACCCCGCTGGGCCGGGTCGGCCGGCCCGAGGAGGTAGCCTTGGCGATCAGCCAGCTCGCCGCACCGAGCGCGTCGTTCATCACCGGCGTGGTACTCCCGGTCGACGGAGGAGCGGTCGTGGCGTGACCGGAGCGACTCGGGGGTGCGATGGTGCGCATCGGCGAGCTCGCCAAGGCGACCGGGACGACCGCCCGTGCGCTGCGGCACTACGAACAGGCCGGGCTGATCTCCTCCGAGCGGGCCCCCAACGGCTACCGCATCTACGACGAACGGGCCGCGGTGCGCGTCGGCAATATCCGCTACCTGCTCGATGCCGGACTCACCCTGGACGATGTGTGGGTCTTCCTGCCCTGCCTGGACGGCGACGTGGCTGCCGCACCACCCTCGGACAAGGGCATGCGCGTCGCATTGGAACGGCTGGCCGTCCTCAACGAACGCATCGCCGCCCAGACCGACGCCCGCGACCGGCTGGAAGCCGCACTCCGACAGCGAACACCCCTGGCCGGTGCCGGGTCGGCCGAGACCGCCGGCCCTGCCCCCGCGGCATGATGAGCGGCATGCATTCGTGGTGGAAGTCGCCGTGGTGGGCCGCGGCGGCCGTGGTGGTGCCGGCCGGCCTGATGCTGTACGGCGTGAGCGTCCCCGGTGGCAACTACGACACCCTCGTCGCGGCGCTGTGGGGCTGGGCGATCGTGGGGCTGGCATGGCTGGTGACCAGCGTGGCGTGGCTCGGAGACTCCCCACCTGAGTCCCGATGGCGGCTTTGGCCGCTCGTCGTGGTGCCGGCCGTGTTCACGGCAAGCTGGTGGGCGTCCTCCGGCGACCTCGTCGGCAAGGCCACATTCGCGCACTACCGGGCGGATCTGGAGCGCCTTGCCGACCGGGCGCCGGTGCACGAGGTCACCGCCGTCGGACCCTACTCGTTCAACTCCGTAGGCCGGGTCAGCGGCTGCGTGCTCTACAACCTGCGCGGCCCGGGCATGGCCCAGGCATCCGGGTTCGCCTGGTGCCCGGGCACAACGCCGACGGAGGCGCACTGGAGCGAAGGCGAGGTCTTCGAACCGATCGACGGCGACTGGTACGTGTTCCTCGTGCGGCACGGCGCGTACACGAACCGCGCGACGGGCGCCGACCCGTGGGGGCTGCAGATTACCGAGCTGAGGTCAATCCCGCACGTGTGACAGCGAAAGTGCGGACGGCCGGCTCGCCCATGGCGAATGTGCGCATCCCGGCGCCGTTGCACAAGAACAGCACCACCAGCGCCACGACCAGCGCCACCGCCAGGCCCAGCGCCGCCTTCTTGGCGATGCGCGTCTGGAGGTCGGGTCTGGCGGGCGCGGTCTCCACGGGCTTGCCAGCCGCGGTCGCCGGTTCGGCCATGCCGGTCAGCGGATGCACCCACTCGCGGGCCGCCTCCGCGAACCGGTCCCGGTGCTCGAGCGCGTCAGCGGGGATCTGCCCGGCGAGCCGGACAGGCAGCGCGGAGAAGTCGCCGCCGTCGCCGACCGCGATGACGGACGCGGGAATGCGCCGGGTTTCGAGCGCCTCGAGCATGAGGATCGCGTGCCCGACCGCGTCGGCGCCGGTGCCGCTGATGACGGCGACCGGCGCACGGACCTCGGCGGCAAGGTCAGCCCCCGTCCAGCCGCCATCGCCGAAGGGCGTGACGAGGCCGTCGGCCGCAATCGCCAACACTCGGACGTGGGTACTCGAAAGGGCCCGCACAATCGCGGCGACATCATCGAGGCTCAGGTGTTCCCCCTCGACCGCAACCAGGGTCGCGACGTGGCTGCGAAGGACATGGGCGCGAGGCAGGTCGGCGGCCCCGGCCCCGGCCCCGGCGACGACGACCACCGCGGCCCGGCCCCCGGACGTCGCGGCGAGTGCGGCGGCCGCGACACCCCAGTCGACCGACGACGAGGTCGCGGTGACGAGCCACGGCCCGCGCTCCGGCAACGACATCAACGCCCCTTCCCGCGGCATGCCGGCCGGCGGCCCCTGACAGAATCTGAGCTCGTGCCCGACCTCGCCGACCTCGCCGACATCGACGTCATCGAGGTGCGGCAGTGAAGATGCTGGTTGGCGGAGGCGGACGGGAATCGAACCCGCCTGGCCCGGATTCCGGACCACCTCGGTGTTGAAGACCGGGAGGGGCACCAGCCACCCGCACGCCTCCACCGCTCACCTTAGCCGGGCCGATTTTGTCGTACCCCACCGCTACGGTCGCCCCATGAAGCTCTCGACCGGATGGTGGGGCATCGGCCTCGGGCACTATCGGCACACCGACCACACCTACGAGCTGTACGACGCCGACGGCCTGCCGCCGCTGGACGTCCCGGCCGGGTGCGGCTGGCTGGAGGGCGTCGACCCGCACGGCCACCCGATGGAGGTGACCAAGGCGCCCGAGGACGTGGTGGCCGGCCTGCCGCTGGAGGCCTTCTTCAGCCGCCCCGACCTGCAGGAGGCGTTCGCGTCCCCGACCGACTGCTACTGGGACGTTGCCGAGAGCTTCACCCCGGAGGCGTTCGGCGACGGGGCCCGCCTGGTGCGGTTCCTCGCCGACTCGCAGGGCTGCGTGTTCTGGTATCTGCTGGTCAACCCCGGCGGCGCCGCGGGCCCGGTGCTGGCCGGCTCCGCCGAGGAGTACGACCTCGTGCAGGTCGCCGCCTCCTTCGACGAGTTCCTCTACCGCCACTGGATCGAGAACAGCGCCTGGTGGGAGGTGGTCGCCGAGCGCCGTTCGTTCACCCAGCTCAGCCCGCGCGTCCGCGACTACCTGGCGCACTACGGCGGTTAGGGTCGAATCGTGACGTACGCCGACGTGAACGGAATCTCGCTGTGGTACGAGGAGCACGGCGAGGGCGCCCCGCTGGTGCTCCTGCACGGCGGATTCTGGACCATCGAGCTGTTCGGCCCGCTCCTGCCGGCGCTGGCCGCCCAGGGCCGCCGGGTCATCGCCGTCGAGTTGCAGGGCCACGGCCACACCGCGGACAACGACCGGCCGCTGCGCTACGAGACCCTCGGCGACGACGTGGCCGCCCTGATCCGCCACCTGGGCCTGCCCCGCGCCGACGTGATGGGCTACTCGCTCGGCGCCGGCGCCGCCCTGCGCACCGCCATTCAGCACCCGGATGTGGTTCGGCGCCTGATCGTGGCCGCCACCCCGGTCCGCCGCACGGGCTGGTTCCCGGAGGTACTGGCCGGCATGGCCCAGATCGGTCCGGAGCAGGCGGAGATGATGAAGGCCTCCCCGCTGTACGCGGCCTACGAGCGCGTCGCACCGCACCCGGAGGCCTGGCCCGACCTGGCCACCAAGATGGGTGACATGCTGCGCCGCGACTACGACTGGACCGCCGAGGCTGCCCGCATCAGCGCCCGCACCATGCTGGTCTACGCCGACGCCGACTCCGTCCCCACCGCCCACGCCGCCGAGTTCTACGCCCTGCTGGGCGGCGGGCTGCGCGATGCCGAGTGGGACGCCTCCAAGCGCGTCGCCAACCGCCTGTCCATCCTTCCGGGCCGCACCCACTACGACCTGGCCGCCGATCCCACCCTCCCCGCCCTGGTCAACGATTTCCTGTCGGCCCCCGACTGACCGGCCCCGACCCCCCGACCCCCTGGCCCGCCTACGCCGAGTCGCCGGCCGCGGTCGAGCGGGTCACCCTTCCGATCACCTCGGCTCAACCGCGCCGAGGAGCTGGTGGAGACGGCGAACCTGTCGGTCGAGGAGGTGACCCGCCAAGTCGGTTACGGCGGCGCGAGCAGTTCACGCTGTGGCGCGGGGTGGCGCCCAGCGTGTACCGCCTCTGCAGCTCACACGGTCAGGATTGCATATCGGTGCGGTAGCGTCCGGCATCTCGCGGTGCGTCGCGCTCTTGCCGGGCACGGCCTCGATCTGCTGTGGATGCGACGTGTAGACCGACACGGAATGGCGGGCGGGGCGGACGCTCGCGAGGGCCTCCGGGTTGACAGCGAGGGGTGACGGATTGGCGACTCTGCGCGGCGAACCAACCTTGCCGGAGGTGCATCGAACGGTACGTCATCAACCCAACCGAACTTCCGGGGAGCCATAATGCGTGCGATGCCCAAGGCCCTGACCCTCGCGACGACCGTCTCGACCCTGCTGCTGCTCGCCGCGTGCGGGCCGCAGCCGGTGCAGGTGCAGAGCGGCGACGCGGCGCCGGCCGGATCGGCTGAGGTGACGGCCAGCGCGCCGGCCACCGTGACGCCGACGTCGCCGGCGACGTCCCAGACGCCGTCCACCGCGGCGACCACCACCAAGCCCGCCGGCGGGTCGCTCGTGCTGGGGCCGCTCGGCTTCGGGTCGCTCAAGCTCGGGATGAACCGGCAGCAGGCCAACGCGACCGGGATGGTCGTGGCGTTCGAGAGCACCCCCGCCTCCAGCTGCACTGCGAGCAACCTGCGCGACGCGCCGAGCGACAAGGGGTATGTGCACCTGTCGGCGGCCCTGGGTATCGCGGCCATCGACGCGTACAACGGCAGCATCAGGACGCCGGAGGGCGTGCACGTGGGCATGTCCTCCGCCGACATGCGCCGGATCTACCCGGAGTGGAAGCCCGTCGACGGGGACGCGAACAACGGCCGCGGCGGGGTGTGGGCGCCCGGTGGGGACCACAAGACGGTGTACCGCATCGCCCTGCGCAACGGCGTCATCACCGAGCTGACGCTGCAGCTGCGGAACCAGGACTGCTACGAGTGAGCGGGGCGGCCTGCGGCGCCAGCGCGCTGGACCAGCGCAGGCCGGCCAGCAGCTCGTCGGTCACGTCGGCCGTGCCGACCTGCTTGATCTGGACGTACACGCCGAAGCGCGGCGGCACCGCGAACACCACCTCGCTGTAGGAGACCGCGGCGCCGCACGACGTCCACCGCCGTACCAGCGCCGGGAACCCGGCCACGTCCACCGTGCGGTCCGGCTGCCGGACGCACGTGGCGTGGCCGGGCAGCGCGGGCTCGGCGTTGCCGGGCAGCAGCGCGCGGCTCACGCCGACGAAGACGCCGGGCATGCCGCTGGCCGGGTCGGTCCAGCGGGCCAGGTCCGGCGCGACGACGAGGCCGGGCGCGTGGCCGGCGGGTAGCCCGAGCAGCGCCGGGTTCCAGCCGGCGTGGCGCAGCTGCACCGCCCAGCGCGGCGGCACCGCGACGGAGACGACGCCATTGACGTCGCGCACGCGCACCCAGCCCGAGCGGGCCGGGACGGCCGACGCGCCGGCGGCCAGGACGGCGGCGAGCGCGACGGCGGCGCCGGCGATCCGGCGTAGGCGGGCCCGGCCGCGGTGGTGGACCTGCTCCATCGACGCGCTCGCCCGCCCCAGCGCCTCGATCAGCGCCTCGGCGGACGCCCAGCGCTGTTTCGGGTCGGGTTGCAGGGCCCGGCGTACCACGCTATCCACTGTGGACGGAACGCCCGGGCGCAGCTGCGAGGGCCGCGCGGGCGCCCGGCCGGCGACGGGCGGGCGGCCGGTCAGCATGTGGTACAGCGTCGCGCCGACCGCGTACACGTCCGCGCGGGCGTCCAGCCCGCCGCCGATCGACGCCTGCTCGGGCGGCATGTACCCGGGCGTGCCGGCGGCGATGGTGAACCCGGACGCGTTGGCGAGCGCCTTGGCCAGGCCGAGGTCGGCGACGAGGACCCGGTCCCGCTCGCCGCCCGGCTGGAACAGCACGTTGGACGGCTTGAGGTCGCGGTGCAGCACCCCGGCCTCGTGCAGCACCGCGACGGCGCCGGCGATGTCGGTCGCCACCCGCAGCGCCTCGCGCACCGGCAGCGGCCCTTCGGCGAGCCGGTCGGCGAGGGTGCCGCCGGCGGCGTACGGCATCACGAGATATGGCCGGCCGTCGGGCAGTTCGCCGACGTCGAGCACGCGCACGAGCAGGCTCGAGTCGGTGCGCCGCATGATCCGGGCCTCCTGCTCGAACCGCTCGCGCAGGTCCGGATGGTACGACCAGTTGTCAGCCAGCACCTTGATCGCCACGAACGCGTCCAGCGCGTCGTCGGCGCCCAGCCACACCGTGGCGAACGCGCCGGAGCCGATGCGCCGCACCACGCGATATCGGCCGATCGTTTCCGGGACTGGCACGCCCGTATTATGGCCCACACATTGAAGCGGAACGGGGATCCGATCCATGCCGGACGATCTTGACCTCGAGGAGCTCGCCGGCCGCGCCGCGTCGGGCGACGCCAACGCGCTCGATGCGCTGCTGGCCCGGATCGGCCCTCAGGTGCTGCGCCAGTGCCTGCGGTTCCTGCCGTGCCTGCAGGACGCCGAGGAGGCGTGTCAGGACACGCTGCTGCAGGTGGCCCGGAACATCGGCGGTTTCGGCGGACGGTCGCGCTTCTCCACCTGGCTGTACACCGTGACGGCCAACTGCGCGCGCCAGACGTACCGCTCGCTGCGCCGCCGCGCCGACGAGCGGCCGACCCCGGTCCTGCCGATCGACGCCGCCGACCCGCGCACGACGAGCGTGATCGCGGGCTCGAGGCTCGACCTGCTCGACGCGCTGGAGCAGCTGGAGGCCCATCGCCCCGAGCTGGTTGCGCCATTGGTACTGCGGGACGTCTGCCAGCTGACCTACGAGGAGATCGCCGAGCACCTCACGGTGCCGGTCGGCACGCTCAAGTCCCGCATCCACGACGCCCGCCGCCACGTCCGCGCGTCGCTGCAGGCCACCTGACCGGGGTGGACGACGAGCCCGCTCGATGCGGCGGCAATCAGATCGGGAAGCGGCCGCTGCGCCATTGCCAGTGGCGGCCGGCCTGCAGGTGCTCGACGATCGCGCGCTGGAGCACGGTGCGGCGCGGCAGCCGGTCGAGCGGCGTGCTCAGGGTGCGGAACACGAACCGCAGCACCTCGACGTCGGCGTCCAGCCCTTCCGGTTCCTCGTACGGCTCCAGCTCGAACCTCCGCTGGAACCGGGCGATGTTGGAGTCCTCGGGCAGGTACTCCAGCAGCTGCGGGTCGAGCAGCCACGAGCCGCAGGAGAACGCCGTGTAGCGCTCGTCGGGAAAGTGGCGCGGGAAGAACGCGCGGGCCTCGTCGAGCGACGCCGCGACGGCCTCCGGGCTCATCGGCCCCGCGTCGGGGATGTGCAGGTCGATGGCGGTGTCGCCGCGCTGGTGCTGCAGCCGGCCCAGCTCGTAGATGCCGCCGCGCGCGTGCAGCGTCAGCCAGCTCTGCATGACCGGCCAGCCCTCGCGCTGCATCCGCCGGTCGACCGCGAGATTGCGGCCCAGGTCCGCGAGGGTCATCCACGACACGGCATCGGCGATACCGTGGTCGCGGTGGTACCCCGTGACGACGTCGACCAGGGCCAGGTACGCGTACACGTAGAGATGCCGCCAGGCGGGGCCCCGGTCGCGCGGCAGCTCCGGACCGGGCGACAGCCAGCCGTGGCCCCCGAGATCGGCGCGGACCAGGGCGATCGAGCGGTCGAGCAGCCAGCGCAGCTCGGGAGTCCACAGTGGAGAGTCAGGGTCGGGCCAGCCCGCCATGATCTCGGCGGCGTCGTCCGGGCGCACCGCGAGCCGGTCGAGGATCGCGGGTGCGCCGGCCTTGGCGGGCAGCGGAGCCGACGGCCGGTCGCCGGCGAGCCGGTGCACGCGTTCGACGTCCTCGACGGGTACCCCGAGCCGGGCGGCGGTCTCGTCCAGATCCACGCAAACGACTCTAACGATCCACAACCATGCCGTCGATCGGCTGCGCAGGCACGCCTGGTCGGTGGCGCCGTTGGGGACTACCTCCTGAGGAAGGCGAGGGCCTCGGTCAGGGCCAGGTCGGTGAGGACCGGGTCGTGCCGCGGGCCGATGTCGCGCATGAAGGCGTGTTCTCCGCCGCTGTACACGTGCAGCTCGAGGTCGTCGTGTCCGGCGGCGTACAGGCCGGCCAGGATCTGTACCCTCGCGCCGGCCGGGACGTGCGGGTCCTGGGCGCCGAAGACGACCATCAGGCGGCCGCGGATGGTGGCCGCCGCGGCGAGCGAGCCGGCGTCGGGGTCGGCGCCGAGGGCGCCGTTGTGCAGGCCGGTCGGGTAGAAGCACACGGTGGCCTCGACCCGTGGGTCCAGGGCGGCGCGGAAGGCGAGGTGGCCGCCGATGCAGAAGCCGGCCGCGAACAGGTTCGTGACGTCGTCCCGGGTTTGCATGTGGTCGAGGACCGCGATCCGGTCGGCGTCGAACTGCTCGGTCGTGGTGGCCGCCGCGCCGGCCAGGCCGGCCCGCTTGCCCTCGTCGTCGAACTCGAGCGCCACCCCGGCGAGGGGTCCGCGCGGGTAGATCTCGGGCACGCAGACGACGAAGCCGGCGCCGGCGATCCGCCGGGCACTGCGCAGGGTCGACTCGGTCAGCTGGAAGATGTCGGTGTACAGCAGCACCCCGGGCCGCGGCTCGTCGCCGAGCGGCCGGATCACCGCCGTGCGGATCGGGCAGTCGCGGCCCGCCACCATGACCTCGTCCTCGCGCAGCTTCATGCCGCGAACCTTACTGACCCGGCCCGCCGCGTTCGCGCCCATCCCGGACCCGGGCGGGGACATCACCTGGCCGGGCACCCCCGTTAGCGACCTTGGTCTACTTCAACGTGTGGCACGGATGGGGCACCAGGAATCTCCAGGCAGAGGTCGAGGTAGCGCAGCGTGGTGTAGGTGAGGTAGGTGTCCCACCGGGAGAGCGGCTCCGGGAGCGTCGTGGCTACGGCGTGGAAGCGCGCGAAGCCCGGCAAGTCGTCCTTGTGGCCACCTAGCAGCGCGGGAAGCCCTGCAGCCACCGCGTGTGACGACTGCGCCAGCTCGGGAAGAAGGTCTGCGCGGGCCCGGCGGACCGACTCGAATGCCGCACGACGGCTCGCGCCGGGCCTTGGCCAGCCGGCGTCGGTCAATCCGCGACCTCGCCGCACAGGTCAAAGCTCAAGCTAGACGGCGGCGGTGCTCAGCGGCTCGCGGTCACCCCGCGGGAGGGCCGCCAACGCCAGGCCGAGCAGTGCTGATCCGCAGGCGATGAGGAACAGCAGGGAGAATGTCGGCTGACCGAGCCATTCCCACATCGGGGGCCAGGACGGGTTCGGCTCGTCTTGGTAGTGCCGCGCCATCCACGGGACCGCGTACAGCGTCGGTGCCCACCAGAAGAACAGCGTGACGCTCAGCAGCAGCTTCACGACGCCGCGGGCAGGGTGGCGTCCCTCGGTCCGGCGGCTGGCCCAGCCGAACAGCAGGAACGCGACCACGGCGCCGAGGATCCCGCCGGTGAGACCGAACGGGTACACGGCGAACGGTGTCGCCCGTACGAAGCCTGCCGAGATGGGCGTCGATATCGGAACCTGTGGGGAGTACACGTCCATCCTGAACACGGTGTCGCCGCGCTGCGCCACGATAGTGGTGTACTGCCCACCCGGATCGCAGGGCTCAGTACAGGTGTATATGTCGCGGACCTTCAGCGAGTAGACCGTCCAGCCGTGCGCGCGCAGGTTGTGCTGAACCAGTTCGACAGTCTCCTGTGGCGGAAGGGTCGGAGCGCTGGCTACGCCAGCGATCCCTGACTGGTCGTATTCGCCCCCGTCGCCGAACAGCAGATCGCGGGCCGAGTTCCAGCTCAGCGGCTGCCCATAGATGACAAACAGGGCGGGCGCGTCGTGGATGCCGGTGAAGTCCTGCCCGGGCAGGATCTCCGCGAGCATCGCCCGCGCCTGGGCGGTACGTGGCAGCGGCCGGGCGGTCTCCCATCCGGCGCGGGTCGCGAACGCGGCACTGAACACGCCGCTGATCACGACAGTGAGCACGGCCCAGACGACGACGGTACGGCTGGCTGGCCTGCCGAGGTGGGCCCGTAGCCCGTGCCGGATCAGGTTGGCGGCTTCACGCACGGTCGGCCCGGTCCGCCCGGGCGCAGCGGCGTCCAGCAGCGCGCCGAGCAGTTCGTCGCCGCGCGAGCGGCGGTAGGCGCGCGGGTAGGCGAGCAGCAGCCGGCGGTACCGGCGGGCGAGCTTGTCGGTCATCACGCGGTCCTCGGGCGGACGGCACGCAGCCGAGCCTCGGCCGCTGTGGTGAGCTGGCGGAGCCGGGCGGTCTCGGCCGTGAGCGCGGCCAGCCCTTCCGCGGTAAGCCGGTAATACCGGCGCATCCGCCCGTCGACCTCCTCTTCATGGTCGGGCTCGACGAGCCCTTCGGCGCTTAGCCGGTCCAGTGCCGTATAGAGCGTGCCGGTCAGCAGGCCGACCCGCCCACCGGACACCACCTGGACCTCTTGCACGATGCCGTATCCATGCCGGGGCCCGCCAGCCAACGCGGTGAGGATGAGGAACGTTGGTTCACGCATAGCCTTCATCGCGGGCATCATATGTAAATGATCAATCTATAGTCAACGACCAGACACGCCGCTACGGCAGGCCCCGCCTTGACCCGCACCCTAGAAGCCGGACGGCGTCAGTCGCTACTACCAAGACCGGCGGGCCACCGCTGACCCGTCGCAGGATGCTGGTCGTCCGGATCGTGAACCGGCATGGATGGCGAGGCGCACGCGGCGAGGAGCGGCTGGCGAGTCAGATGGCAGCCGTCTGGCTCGTCGGCTTGTATTGGGGACTGGCAGGCTAACCGCAGGGCGTTCCTTGTCGCCACTGGCCCCACCTCGACATCGAGGGTGTGCCCGCGACCAGGAGCACGTCCCGGATGGATCGACCCGACCCATCCGGCCTGGCGAACGGCCCGGTGTCAGCGGCTTTACCGATCAGAAATTCTCCGCCACGTCGTCAGTTATGTTAGCCCTCTCGCACCGGTGGAAGGATTGATGACCATGGCCGACGCCAGACTGCTGGGCGCCGACGAGGCCGCGTTCATCGCGGCGGTCCGCTCAGACGACACGGCGCGGTTTGCGCTCATCACGGAGCGCCACCGGCGTGAGCTTCAGGTGCACTGCTACCGGATGCTCGCGAACTACGACGACGCCCAGGACATGACGCAGGAGACGTTCCTGCGAGCGTGGAACAAGCGGGAGTCGTTCAAGGGCCACGCGGCCCTGCGGACCTGGCTGTACCGGATCGCGACGAACGCCTGCCTCGACTTCCTGGAGAAGCGCAACGACCGCACACCCGTGCCGTCCGAGCTGGCGGACGTCGGCTCCGAGGTGCTGTACCTGCAGCCGTACCCCGATCGGATGCTCCCCGAGGACCCGCAGGAATCGGTGGTGGCGCGGGAGACGATCGAGCTGGCGTTCATCGTCGCCGTCCAGCACCTGCCGCCGCGGCAGCGGGCGGTGTTCATCCTGCGCGACGTCCTCGGCTGGCCGGCGGCGAAGGCCGCCGACGCCCTCGAGCTGACCATCGCATCGGTGACCAGCGCACTGCAGCGGGCGCGTGTGACGATGCGCGAGCGGCTGCCCGACCGCCGCCTCGACTGGCGGAGACCCGCCACCCACGAGCTGTCGAATGACGAGCGCGGCGTGGTGAAGTCGTACATCGACGCCCATGAGCGCAACGACCTCGACGGGCTGATGTCCCTGCTGCGCGACGACCTGCGCTTCGTGATGCTGCCCGAGGCGGGCACCTCGGTCATCACGGCCAAGGACGCGGTGGACGGCTGGGTCTCCGGTGGGCTCTTCCAGCCCGGCCACGACGACTGGCGCTGTATCACCACGACGGTCAACCGCATGCCTGCCGCCGTGCTGTATCTGCGCACCCCCGACGACCCGGAGTACCGGCTATTCGCCATCGCGGTCCTGCACATCGCCGACGGGAAGATCGCCGAGCTCACCGGATTCGACGCCACCGACAAACCATGGCTGGGCCTGCCCCCGACACTGTGATCAGACAAGTCCCCATCGTCGACGAGTCCAGCGCACGGGCTGCCGTCACCGAAGTCACCGCGGAATGAACACCCCGACCAGCTGAACACCACCGCCCCGCCGGCATTGCCGGCGGGGCATCTCGATGCCCGACGAACCCGGCCTCACGAGCCGAGCAGCTGGCCCGTGCTCATCGCCTCGTCTCGTATCGGGTCAGCACCACGCCGCCGGGAAACGTCCGCGTCTCCACGAGGGTCAGGTTTACCCAGCTGTCCAGCGCGGTGAAGAACGGCGTGCCGCCGCCCACCAGGACCGGCGCGGTGACCAGCACGTACTCGTCGATCAGCCCGGCCCGCATGGCCGCCCCGGCGAGTGTCGCGCCGACGATGTCCATCGGGCCGGCGTCCTCTGTCTTGAGCCGGGTGATCTCGGTGACCGCGTCGCCGGTGACCAGGCGGGTGTTCCAGTCGACCTTGTCGATGGTCGAGGAGAACACCACCTTCGGCATGTCCCGCCAGCGGCGGGCGTACTCGATTTCCGCCGGTGTGGCGCCGGGCTGCTGGTCGGCGGTCGGCCAGTGGGAACTCATCGTCTCCCACAGCTTGCGCCCATACAGCGCCAGGCCCGTCGCCGCCACCCGGTCGGACCACCACTGGAACAGCTCGTCGCCCGGCGACGAGTCCGGTCCCTCACTCCCACTCCAGCCGAGGTCGTCGCCGGGCGCGGCGATGTAGCCGTCCAGGGTCACATTCATGCCGAAGATCAGTTTCCGCATCGTGCCAGCCTCCCGTGAGTTGGTCTCACACGTACAGACGGGCGCGGCGGGGAAACCTAATCGGTGCGCGATCTGCGTCCGCAGGTAGTCCTCGCGTCCCGGACTCGGCACGGCGTACTCGGCTGGGCTCGAGCAGCACCCACCGGATCTCGATTCACCTTCGTATGGGCAGCGGCGAACCCATGGCCAGCTCTCCGCGACCGCTGCTGCCGTCTGCCCGGACGGGAAGGCCTTCCACGGCCACCAGCAACAGGCGCTGTGGCGTTCCTGTTCTGCAACTACGACCGCGCCAAGGCGCTCTGCCATCCCAGCCGCGGCGGCCAGACCACACCAAGCGAGCCGCCTACGGCCCTCGACGCTCAGGGGCGCATTCGCGTGGGCACTAGTCGTCCTCTCGAAGTCAGACAACGGCAGGCGCGACACCTGACGTGCGCGCCTGCCGCATTGTGGCCTTTCAGTCCTTCGGTGCGACCCGGATGCGGTTCCCGTCAGGATCGGCTGCGAGGAAGGTCAGCCCGAACCCCGCATCGTGAGGCTCGTGCAGGATCGTGACGCCCTTGGACTGCCACTGCTTGAAGATCGCGTTGATCTCGTCGGGTCGTCCACCGCCGATGGCCAGGCAAACCTCACTGGTACGCGGGACGTCCGGCGACAGATCCTCGAACTGGCCGGACCACAGAGCGAGCTCAGCGCCTGGCCCGAGGTCGAAGGTGATGTATCCCGAAGTCTCCAACGAAGGGCTGATGCCGAGGAGGTCGCCGTAGAAACGAGCTGCGGCGGGAGCGTCGTTCACATAGACGATGGACACGACGGATGTGGTCATGGTTGTTCCTTCTCACAGGTCGGAGGTACGCATCCACCAGCCTGGCCGGAATATGCGCCGCATCGTGTCGCAATTTCCTGGAAAGCTTGGTGTGTGACCCCGGACCGCTTCTTCGCCCTGATGCTGCTCCTCGAATCGAGGGATGGCGCGACCACCCAGGAACTTGCCTCGGCGCTCGGGGTTTCCCTCCGAACCATCACCCGGGACCTGAACTGGCTCCGCGACGCCGGTCTGCCGGTGACCGCGCACCGGGGCCGTCTCGGCGGCGTGACCATGCTGCCCGGGCCCGGGCTCGACCTCACGCGACTCACGCCTGGCGAGCGTGATCATCTCTCGCTCATCGGGCTGGATGAGAAGCAACGCGCGGAGCTCAACGCATCGGCCGAAAGCCGACGCGCGCTCGCCAAGCTCGCCGCGACACAGTCACGTCGAGTTCATGAGCTCCTGCCGCTCACCGACGTCGTGCACGTGGACAGCCGTCCCTGGCTCCAGACACGAGCTTCCGGCACGACTCCGGCTTCGCTGATCGGCGCAGTGCGGCGGGGTCGCCAGCTACGGATCGTGTACGACAGCCCACGCGAATCATGCCCACGCGAATCATGCCCACGCGAGGTGGTCGTGGATCCCTACGGGCTGCTCGCCAAGGCCGGCATCTGGTACCTCGTTGCCGACTGTGCCCGAGTGCCACGGATGTACCGACTCGAACGGATCACCACGTGGAAAGAAGTCGACCAGCCACGACGGCTCCGCGAGAACCAAACCCTGGCCACCGTCGCTGCAGCGCTCATTGATCAGTGGGCACACAACCACGCGATAGAGGTCAGCGCCACCATCGACCAGACCCAGATCGAGCGAGCGCAACGGATTTTCGGCCTACGACTCGTCCGGGACGACGATGAAGAATCTGCCACCGGCTACAAGGTAACAATTCGCTTCCTGCACCTGGAGGACGTGCGAGCATTGCTGCCGTTCGGGAATGCCGTCACTGTCCACGGCCCCACCGAAGCCAGGGCTCACCTCCGCGCCCTCGCCACCAACCTTGCCCACCACTACGCGCCGTCACCAACGTCCTGAACAGCAACACTGTCATGGCTCGGGGGATCTCCAAGCGCCATCAGGGTGCGGACGCTGCCGCCATGACAGGGTGCCAGCGTGTGGCATCGAAGATCAGGGTGATGGACTCGATCCGGCCGTCCCGCAGCCGGAAGTGTTCGGCGGTGCGCTGGATGCCTACCGGCGTGGCGGTGTGCACGTCATAGACGAGCGTGGCCTCCGATTCGCCGTACAGCTCGCTGATCATCTCGACGCCGGTGACCACCTGGAGGAATCCGGTGAGCCCGGCCAAGTGGCCGGCGGCGTCGCCGGAGCTGATGAGCGGGCTCTGGAAGGTGAACGTGCCGGCGAGCTGGGCGGCCGCGGCGGGTACGTCTCCGGTGAACCTCGCCTGGTGATAGGCCTGGACGGTCTGCCGGGTCCGGGTTGTCGCGCTGGTCATCAGGTCTGTTCCTCCAGATAGTGGGCCAGCTGGTGCTGGTTTTGCACGACACGTAGGCAGAGGTGTCGCAGCAGGGCCGCCTCGGCGGGGGAGAAGCCGCGGAAGAAGGCTGCCATGGCCGCTTGGGTGGGCTGTCGGAACTCGTCGAGCCATGCCCGTCCGGGCGGCGTGATCCGGACGAGCACGGAACGCCGGTCGTGCGGGTCGGGAACCCGCTCGGCGAGTCCGCCTCGTTCCAGGGTGTCGACCAGGCCGGTCACGTTCCTCGAGCTCACCCCGACGGAGCCGGCCAGGTCCTTGATGTTGATCCCCGCTTCGTTCCCGCTGAGCCGGATCAGGATGTCCAGCGCGCCCGGACTGAGCCCGCGGCTGTCGGTGCCTCTGGACTGCAGCCGCTCCAGGCCGCGAGCGGCTGCGCGGAGGGCTGCGGCGGCCTCCAGCGCACCGGTGTCATCGCCGAGCGTGAACTGGGCAAGCGCGGTCCGGACCCGTGGGTCGAACAGCAGGTCGTCCGAGTCCCGGCTGAGTTCTTCCTTCATAGTGAAGCACTACTTTAGTACGTACTTCCCTATCTGTCACGACGCCCGTGGCGGTCATGGCTCGGTTGCCGGCTGCTCGGCTGCGTCCGGTGGACGGCGTCCGCGGCCGAGGACCGCGGCGGTGGGAACGGACACGACCATGCCGATGGCGAGGATTCCGGCGAGCGCGCCGAGGATCGCCGGGTCGTTGTGGAAGGCGAGACCGGCAGCGGTGAGCGCAGGGCCGACATTGCGGGTGGCCGCGACGCCGCCCATGGTGGTGCGGCGAGGCATGGCGCCCGTGGCCAGGAGGGTCCCGGCGACGCCGGCCGCGGCGGTGAGCACGATCCCGGCGAGGAGGGTACGGGAGCCGAGCAGGGCGGCGATCTGCTGCCAGTTCCCGGCGAGCATGCCGGCGAGGACGGCGAGGAAGGTGCCGTTGGACAGGGCGGCGGTGCGCGGCTGCCAGCGGCCGGCGAGTTCGGACCGGGTGTGGCGAATCAGCAACCCGATGGCGAAGGGGACGAGCTGGAGCAGGGCCACGGTGCGGATGAGCGCGCCGACGTCGAGTGTGAAGCCTTCCGCGATGCCGGCGGCGCGGATGACGGTGTTGGCGACGGGTGCGAAGGTGACGCTGCCGACGGCGGCGAGGAGGACCTGCATGGCGGCGCCGGTGGTGGTGTCGCCGTGTTGCATCATGGCGAGTTTGGCGCCGAACGGCCCGCCCGGCGACGCCGCGACGAGTACCAGCGCGATGAACGCCGCGGCGTTCAGGTGGAACAGGACGCCGAGCGCCCACGCGACCAACGGGACGAGCACGATGTTGACCAGCAGCGCGAGCAGCAGCAGCGGCACATCGGTGGCGACGGCGGTCAGCGCGCTGATGGTGGAGCCGAGGCCGGCGCCGAACATGGTGCTGGTGATGAAGACGATCGTGACCACGTTGACCAGCAGGAGTACGACGTCCATGGTCAGCCGGGCAGGTCGCCGAGCCACCGCAGCGCGCGCAGTCCGGGCATGAAGCCGTACTCGCCGCCGCGGGTGACGACGAACTGCGGTAGCCCGTGCAGGCGCCGGCGGACCGGTCGTTGCGGGATGGTGTAGTCGTCGGTTTCGGGCCGGTGCTCGCCGGCGATCGGGTCGCGGGCGGCGCCGGCGCCGAAGAACACGCCGTCGTTGATCCACTCGGACTGGACGAACTCGAACTGGCGGCCCAGATGCGCGCCGACGAAGGCGAACATGATGCCGCGATCGGCGCCGTCGTCGTCGAGGACGCCGTCGGGCAGCGGCGGGCCGTAGACGGTGCCGCGGCGGATCATCCGGTGCAACCGCGGTTCGCCGGCCACGTCGGCGTCGCGGGGGTTCGTGCGCCGGATGTGGCTCCCGCCGGGCGTCACGTACCCGGTGGGGTCGTCGGCGTAGCCGAAGGCGTTGCGCCGGTGCGGGTCGCCGCCGAGCGCCGGGTCGTCGTGGTGCGGGCTGAGCGCGAGTGGGGCACCGCTGCGCCAGCGGCCCATGAACTTGGCGGCCAGCAGGGCCTCCTCGTCGGGCGTGGCGGCGTGTTCGGTGAGGTACCGGCGAAATGCCGCGACGCGCTGGTGGAGCTTGCGGAACGCGACGTAGCTGCCGTTGCGGCCGAGGATCTCCGGCTGGACGTGCTGGGTGCCGCCGAGCTCGTCGGGGTAGCCCAGGACGAACTCGCCCGGTTGCAGGGGTGTCTCGAGGGGGTTGGAGCCGGGGATGCCGCTGCCCTCGACGGCCGGGTGGCTGATGCCGTCGCGGTAGCCGAACGGTTCGGTCTCGTCGGGCGTGGCGTGGCAGTCCTGCCGCCAGATCGCGGTCACGCCGGGCAGCGCCGCGTAGGCCGGGCGGGCGCGGTCGATCGCGGCGGCGAGCCGGTCGCTGTCCGGCGCGACCACGGTCAGCGCCAGATGCACGTCGGGCGAACCCAGCGGCGGTTCCCAGCGTTCGGGGGCGCTGTCGCCGGTGTCGCCGAGCGCCGCGGCGCGGGCCGCCATGCCCTGGCGGAACTCCCACGCGAACGTGTCGAGCGAGCGCTGCGGCACGCCGAGCGCGCGCAGCCCGTGGTACGTGACCGCGACACTGACCGACGTATCGCCCAACGGGTGTGCTTCGTCCGCGGCCGACGTCACGACCCCGGCGGCGCGGCGCATGAACTGGCGGCCGTCGGCTTGGTCGTCGATGCGCAGCAGCAGGTACGTCGCCGCGTACGGCGTGGGCCGGGGGCTGAGCACTCCTCGCTGGATGTCGTGCAGGTCCAGCCGCGTGGTGGCCCGCGTCATGTCCGGCGCCGCGGGTCGGTGACGAGGTTGCGCCAGAACCGGCGCAGGCTGTCGTCGGCGCCGAACAGCGTGCTGAAGACCGTCGAGTCGGCGACCAGGATGTCCGCGGCCCGCTGCGCGTCGGGCGGCATCCACAGCAGCGAGTTGAACTGGCTGTTGCCCGCCTCGACGAACGGGTGCGGCCGCGAGGTGTCGATGGGTTGACGGGCCAGCACCCGCACGACATCGGGGGCGTCCGTCGTCACGGCGTAGTGCGGCAGGTGCTGGTGGAAGTTGAAGCCGGTGACGCCCTCCAGCCAGCCCCGCTCGTCAAGGTCGGAGTCGATCGACAGCGGGGCGATGCCGCCATCGTCGCGGACCGCGGGCCGCAGTCCCCAGCGGTTCTCCACCGGCACGCCGAGCCCGGCCATGACGGAGCGGGTGTACCGGCCGAAGCGTTGCTGGCGGGGCACCAGCGGATCGCCGTGATGGTGGTGCTCAGCGTCGCGCTGCCGCAGGTCGTCCGTCGCGCCGACGTCGTGGTGCGGGCCGAGCACCAGCCGGGCCTCGGGCCGGGTCAGGAACTGCCGCAACGCCTCGATCTCGGCGTCGGTGGCCTCCTGGCCGGTCACCATGTGGTCGAGGCCGAACAGCAGCAGCACGTCGGTGTCGCCCAGCACGCGCTCGTCCAGCGGCGTGGCGGCGCCCGCCTGGTCGACGCGCTGATACACCGCGACCGGATGACCGGTCACCTCCAGCGCGAACTGCTGGAACGGCTCCCAGGCCAGGAAGAACAGTTCCAGCGAGCCGGCGATGCCCTGCAGATAGCGGCCCGGATCCGACCACTGCGGGTCCTCGTAGGCCGGCCACGCCGCCCGGCGAACCTCGGTCATCGTCGAGTACCGGTTGTCCAGCTCGGCCGGGTCGCGACCGGCCTCGGCCGGATAGCTCCAGGCGACGTAGACACTCACCCGCCGGCGTCCCGGTGTGGCCGGTCGGCGCTGGTGGCGCTGGTTGTACGTGCGGGCGGTGCTCCACTGGTCCATCGACGGTCCTACTGCAGCTGATCCAGCATGGTGGACAAGGCGTCCTTGACCTGCAGGGCCCGCTTGATCTCGTCGGCCGTCACGTACGGGTACTCGCCGTACTCCATGAAGCTCGGGCACTGGTGTTCCCGTACGAACCTGATGAAGGCATCCGGATTCGTGCGCCAGTCCTCCGGAAAGCCCTCGAGATTCTCGAACACCGTGGCCACGCCGGCCTTGATGAACAACGCGACGGCGTCCTCGGTGTACTTGTCGAAGTCGGTGTCGAAGATTCCCTGGTACATGAACCGGGTGTCGTTGTCGAACAGCACCCACCGCAGGTAGTGCAGTTTCAACGGCGCGAGCAGCCGCGGGTCCACCTCCAGCGCCTTGGCCAGCGTCTGCCCATAGCCGCGCACCGCATCCGCGCGCCCCGGCTTGACCGTCGCGATGACCGTGAACCCGTAACACGCCGGCGTCCGCGGATACACCGGCCCGTGCTTGCCCTGCGGCAGCCGGCTGGTGTCCGCCGGTAGGACCACGGCCTCGGGCACGATCTGCATCCAGCACTCCTACGACGAACAACCATGACGGCAGCCTCGATACCGGTCAACCATGCAGACGACGAACACGCCAAGTCATCACCTGCTGTGGATGAAGGACATACATAGAGCTACCGCGGCGTCCGTCGGGGTGCAGACCGTAACTCCCGTGGCCTCACCCTCCGCGTTCGGTTGCGGTCCTGGACGAGAGACCGTCCTCGGGCCGTACCGTCCCACGCGTTGCGGGGGCGTCGCGTCGGTCGCCTGTCTTCGTCACAGTCCGCGGCCAGGCGTGCAACGAAAAGTTCACGCATTTCCAACGCTGCGCTAGCACGATCGACCCACGGCGATGCATGGGGGGAGGTCGGGTGCTGTACGTCGCGCTCTTCGGCAGGGTACTCATCGCGACCGTGTTCGCGGTCTCGGCCTTTCACCAAGCTCCGCGGTGCGGCCGCGTTCGGGGCGTTTCGCCGGTCGACGCGGCGCATGGCGATCCTGCCCGAGCGGCTCGTGCGGCGGGTCGCCGTGCTCGTCGTCGGGTGCGAGGCGGCGATCGTGCTGCTGCTGGCCGCGCCGACGTCGAGCGGGCGGTGGCGCTGCTGGCCAAGGACCGCCTGTTCCGAGCGGTCGACCGGGTGGTGGGGGTGGCGCGGTTCGAGGACCCGGAGTACCTCGACCGCCTCATGCTCGCCGACGAGTCCGGCGGCCGCGGCCCCGGCCAGGTCATCGACAGCGCGTTCGGCGTGTTCGCCGCCGTGCTCACCGTCGGCGGCCTCACCGCCTCGCTGTGGACGGTGAGCCCCGCGGTCGCCGTCGCCGTGCTGCTGTCCGGGCTGCCGGTCCTGGCCGCCGAGCTGATCCTGGGCCGGGAACGCGCCTGGACCGAGTGGGACATCAGCCCGGCCAAGCGCCGCGAGCTGTTCTACCGCGACATGCTCGCCACCGAGCAGGCCGCGAAGGAGGTGCGACTGTTCCGCCTCGGCGGGTTCCTGCGCGAGCGGATGCTGCGCGAGCGGCGCACCGCCCAGGCGGCCGAGCACGTCACCGACCGCCGCGCGATGCTCGTGCAGGCCGGCCTGGCCGCCGCCGCGGCCGTCGTGGCCGGCGCCGCGCTGCTGGTGGTCACCGCCGAGTCCCGCGGCGGGCGGCACAGCGTCGGCGACATCGCGATGTTCCTCGCGGCGGTGCTCGGCGTGCAGACCGCGCTGGCCACGGCCGCGACGCAGGCCGCCAAGGCCATCCAGGCCCTGCTGCTCTTCGACAGCTACCGGGCCGTGCTCGCCGACCCGCCCGACCTGGCCGTATCGCCGGTCTGTATTCCCGCCCCGCCGCTGCGCACCGGCATCGAGCTGCGCGACGTGTGGTTCCGGTACGGGCCGAACCATCCGTGGGTACTGCGCGGCCTGACCCTGACCATCCCGGCCGGCCGCGCGACCGCGCTCGTCGGGCGCAACGGCTGCGGCAAGTCCACGCTCGTCAAGCTGCTGTGCCGCTTCTACGACCCCACCCGCGGCGCGATCCTGTGGGACGGCGTCGACCTGCGCGAGCTCGACCCCGCCGACCTGCGCGCGTGGTATGTGGACCGTGGTCCTGGTTGCCGCCGCGGCGGTCGTGCTGGCCGCGCTCTGGTGGGCCCGGCGCAACCTCGTGCTGGTGCGCGTCGAGGGCCCGAGCATGCTGCCCACCCTGGCCGACGGCGCCCAGGTGCTGGCCCGCCGCACCCGCCACGCCGCCACCGGCCGGCTGGTGCTGCTGGCCCCGCCGGCGCAGCCCGGCGCCGTACGCCAATCCGACCCCGGCCGGCTGTGGTTCGTCAAGCGGCTGGTCGCCACGGCCGGCGAGCCCGTCCCGCCCGGCCTTGCGGGGTGGGCGTCCCTCGCCGCCCACCCCACAGTCCCGCCGGGATTCCTGGTCGTGACCGGCGACAACCCGGACGAGAGCTACGACTCCCGCCAGGAGGGCCCGATTCCCGCGACCCGTCTGCGCGCCGTCGTCCTGCGGTCCCTGTAACGTCCGAGCTACACCGGACAGTACACACGGCATCTCGAGGACCCGGCCGGTTGCCGGACGGCTCCGTTCCAGCGCCTGGGCAGGCGCGATACCGGGCTTGCCGCGACCCACGGAATGTGAAGATGTTTGCATGATCAGACTGCTCGAAGGCCGAACCGCGGCATCGCCCCCGCCGGTGCCCGCACGCGCCGAGGGGCGGCTGGACCGCGTCGCGGCCTGGTCCGGGCGGGTCGTGACCATCGCCGGTCTGTGGGTCGTGGTCAGCCTGCCGTTTCGGCACTTCGCGTGGGCGTGGTGGGTCGACGACGTGTTCGGTCTGCTCAATCTGCCGGTCGCGCCGAACCTGTTCATCGCCGCCTCGCTGCTGTTGCTGGGCAGCGCACTGCGTCGCCGGCTGAGGGTCGCACTGATCCTGCTGCTGGTGTACCAGGTGCTGGTCACGCTGTTCGACGCGGCGGCCATCGTTGCGCTGGCGGTCTTCTGGGACGGTTTGGAGGCCGCGGAGCGCCCCCACAAGTGGGAGCTGGTATCCATCGTGGCGTCGTTGCCGATCGGTGTGATCCTGATCGTCCTGCTGTGGCGGGCCCGCGGCCGCTTCCCGGCCCGGCTGAGCCCCGGCAGCCGCCGCGCGGCGCTGCTCGTCCTCGCTGCCGGGCTGGCGCTGTCGTGGCTGCTCGCGCTCGGGCTGACCGAGCTGTTCCCGCACACGCTGCGCGGCCTGGGCGAGTCGCTGGTGTGGGCCACCCGGTCGGCGTTCGGGCTGACCGCGCCCGAGGACAAGGCCGGCCTGCACGGGCATCGGGGCCACCACTGGATCGCGGTACTGTCCGGCACGGCCTCGGCGGCGGCGCTGTTCGCGGCGGTCGGGGTGTTCCTGCGCTCGGCCCGGGCCAAGCAGTTCCTCGGCGCCAACGACGAGCTGCGGATCCGGCGGCTGCTGCTGGACAGCGGCGAGCGGGACTCGCTGGGGTACTTCGGCACCCGGCGCGACAAGTCCGTCGTCTTCTCGCCCGACGGGCGGGCCGCGATCACCTACCGGGTGGTCGCCTCCGTCAGCCTGGCCAGCGCCGACCCGATCGGGCACCCCGCCTCCTGGCCGGCCGCGATCGAGGCGTGGCTGGCCGAGGCGCGCCGGTACGCCTGGTTCCCGGCCGTACTGTCGGCCAGCGAGGCCGGCGCGGGCGCCTATGTCGCGGCCGGGCTGAAGGCGCTCAGCCTCGGCGACGAGGCGATCCTCAACGTCGCGGACTTCAGCCTGGAGGGCCGCACGATGCGGCCCGTCCGGCAGGCGGTCACCCGGGTCCGCCGCGCCGGCTACGCGGTCGAGGTCCGGCGCCACGGCGACCTCGACCCCGCCACGCTCGCCGACCTCGCGCGCCTGGCTGAGGCCTGGCTCGGCGACGCACCCGAACGCGGGTTCTCCATGGCCCTCGGCCGGCTCGGCGACCTCGCCGACTCGCGATGCGTCATGGTCGTCGCCCGCGACGCCGAAGGCCGCGTCCGCGCGCTGCTGTCGTTCGTGCCCTGGGGCGCCAACGGTCTGTCGCTCGACCTCATGCGCGCCGACCGCACGGCCGAGAACGGCGTCAACGAGTTCATGATCGCCGGGCTGATCGAGTCCTGCCGGGAGCTGCGCGTGCGGCAGATCTCGCTGAACTTCGCGATGTTCCGGGCGGTGTTCAGCTCGGCCGAGCGGGTCGGCGCCGGCCCGGTCGTCCGCCTCACCGACACGGCCCTGTCGGTGGCGTCGCGGTTCTGGCAGCTCGAGTCGCTGTACCGCGCCAACGCGAAGTACCGCCCAGTCTGGCTGCCGCGGTTCCTGTGCTACGACTCGTCGCTGACCCTGACCCGGGCCGCCATCGCCGCCGGCATGGCCGAGGGGTTCCTGCCGGCCTTCAACCCCGCCGAACGCGTGCAGGACCACGAGCAGATCCGGCTGGAGACCGGCGAGACCGTCCCCTTCCCGGTCGCCGTACACCGGCAGGAGCAGGAGCGGCTCGCCCTCATGGGGCCCGTGCGCCGCGTCGGCGAGCAGCAACTCACCCGCCTGGCCAAGGCCGAGCGGCTGGCCCGGGCCGGCCGCCAGCCTTATCCGGTGAGCGTGCCCCGGACCACCACCCTGGCCGACGTCCGGCAGGCCCACCCCGGTCTCGCCCCGGACCACCGCACCGGTGTCCAGGTCTCGGTGGCCGGCCGCGTCCGGGCGCTGCGTGATTTCGGCGGCGTCACGTTCGGCGTGCTGCAGGACGGCACGGGGGCGACCCTGCAGGCCATGCTCACCGCCGACGGCACCCCGGCCGAGGCGAGGGCCTGGTGGAAGAGCACCGTGGACCTCGGCGATCACGTCAGCGTCACCGGTGAGGTGGTCACCTCCCGGCGGGGCGAACTGTCGGTCCTGGTCTCGGCATGGACGATGGCCGCGAAATGCCTGCGCCCCCTGCCCGGCCGGCACGCCGGGTTCACCGACCCCGAGGCCCGCGTCAGCCGGCGCCACCTCGACCTGCTCGTCAACGCCGACTCGATGCTGGTCCTGCGCCGGCGCAGCGCCGCGGTCAAGGCCCTGCGCGACGGCTTCGCGGCCCGCGGGTTCACCGAGGTCGAGACCCCCATGCTGCAGCCGGTCCACGGCGGCGCGACCGCCCGGCCGTTCCGCACCCACATCAACGCCTACGACATGGACCTCTATCTGCGCATCGCCCCCGAGCTGCACCTCAAGCGCCTCTGCGTGGCCGGCATGGAGAAGGTGTTCGAACTCAACCGGAACTTCCGCAACGAAGGCGCCGACGCCACCCACAACCCGGAGTTCACGTCGGTCGAGGCATACCAGGCCTACGCCGACTACCACACCATGCGCGAGCTCACCCGCGAGCTGATCCTCGAGGTCGCCACCGCGGTCCACGGCACCCCGTCCGCCCTGCGCCCGGGCGACGACGGCGCGCCCCGGCTCGTCGACCTGAGCGCCCCCTGGCCGGTCGTGACCGTCCACGCCGCGGTCAGCCGGGCCTGCGACACAGCCATCACGCCCGACACCCCGGTCGCCGCCCTGCGCGCCATCTGCGCCGCCCGCGACGTCCACGCGCCGGTCGGCGCCACGGCCGGCGAGCTCGTCCTGGAGCTCTACGAGGCGCTCGTCGAGAAACAGACCACCTACCCCACCTTCTACCTCGACTTCCCGACCGAGACCTCGCCGCTGACCCGCGCCCACCGCGACGACCCCCGCCTCGCCGAACGGTGGGACCTCGTCGCCTACGGCATGGAGCTGGGCACCGCCTACTCCGAACTCATCGACCCCACCGAGCAGCGCGCCCGCCTCACCGCCCAGTCACTCAAGGCCGCCGCCGGTGACCCCGAGGCCATGCAGCTGGACGAGGCGTTCCTCGGCGCGCTCGAGTACGCCATGCCGCCCACCGGCGGCCTCGGGCTGGGCGTCGACCGGCTCGTCATGCTGCTGACCGGCACCACCATCCGCGCCACACTCGCCTTTCCCTTCCACCGCCCGGCGCCGACACCGCCCGACGCCACGCCGCCTCGCCGCGCCGACACCAGCGGAAGCCCCGGCGGCCACACCCCACCGGGCCGGCCCCGCGCCGCGATCGTTGACCACCAGCACTCTTCGCCCGCCCGATCGACCGCTTCATCGTGAGTGCACTGCGGCCTGCCAGCAGCGTGGGGACCCCCGATACCAAGGTGGGCCGCCGATCTTGTGCACCGCAACTACTTCTGCTGGAGCGACGACGCCTGCTGGGAGGGCCTGGAACGTTAGGCCCGACTCCGACGCCCCGCTCAGCTCGCCCACCGCACAAACACGTGCCCGGCGAACGTGCCGCCGCCCATCCGCGACACAAACTCGATAGCACCGCCGAGGCGCGCCGTGCCACCATCAACGGCGGGTCGCTAGCTCAATTGGTAGAGCATTCGGCTGCGTAGCGCGTCCGCTCTCCGCCTGTGCGGGCATGGAGGCGCTTCCTTCTCCTTTTATCGAAGTGTTCGGGGTTCGAGTCCCCGGCGACCCACCAACCGCACCATTGGCTCGCGTCGGCGATGTGGGGTGGCGCTAACCCCGGGGTCTCCAGATGCCAGGCTTGCGGCCCGACCACACTGCGCTGACCCGACGCAGGATGAGATCCTTCGCGCGTAGCGCCAGCACTCGGTCGTGGAATTCGGCACGGCGGCCGTCGGGCAGATCCTCGATGAAGGCCCGGTACCCGTGCGTCATCGACCAGCACCAGAGGGTCTCGGTGTCCGGGAACGCAATGGCGACCTCGGCGAAGTCCTCGCGCAGGTCGACGAAGCCCGCCTCGTCCAGCAGGTCCGCCGCGTCGACCGGCGTACCCATGCTGCCGTTGGGGGGCAGATACGCGGCGAACTCCTCGAACAGTTCGTTGAGGCGCACGCCCAGCTCATCGGCGGCCGACACCGCCGGGCCACCCTTGCTTCGCGCGCTGCCGCCCGTGAGAGCGAACCGGCCGCCGGGTTTCAGGACGCGGTACGCCTCGGCGACGCCGGCTGCGGGATCATCGAGAACGTGGATGACGAACGATGAAGCGACCACGTCGAAGCTGTTGTCCGCCAACGTGAGCGCCTGGGCGTCCATGCCGTACACCGCGGCGGCCGGATAGGTGGCGGCAAGATGCCGCACCATGCCGGGGGCGGCGTCGACCGCGGTGACTTCACAACCTCGGGCGAGCGCGGGTGCCGTCAGCGCGCCTCTTCCGGCGCCGAGATCCAGGAAGCGGCAGCCCGGCGGCGGATCGATCGTGGCCATGATGGCCGTGCCGAACGAGGCGAAGTAGGGAACGACTTCGTCATAGTCGGCCGCGACGCGATCAAACAGCTCCCACGTCGATCCATTCATGATCCGAGATGCTGGCGGATCTGGCGTTCTACGGCAATAGGGTATTCGTGGACGGTTCAGTGCCCGTTGTAGAACCAATCTCGGTTCCACCGCCTTTCCACGACTGGGGCGGCGTTCACGTGAAGAAGCTCTTGCCCCTCACGTGGCGTCATGCCACATAGTCGGTGGCGTGGAAGAGCACCTGACCGTGGGGCGCGTGGCCGAGCTGGCCGGCGTGAGCGTCCGCACGCTGCACCACTATGACGAGATAGGCCTCGTACAGCCGTCCGCGCGGACCGTGGCCGGGTACCGGGCCTATTCGCCGGCTGACGTGGAACGACTGCGGGAGGTGCTCGCCTACCGGCGGCTGGGCTTCGGGTTGCGCGAGATCGCGGATCTGGTTGACGACCCGGCCGTCGACGCGGTCGCACAGCTGCATCGGCTGCGCGGCCTGCTGCTGGAGCAACGCGACCGCGCCGCTGCCATGGTGAGGTCCATCGACGCGGAACTGGAGGCGCGTTCCATGGGGTTCAGCACGACGCCGGAGGAACAGCTCAGCGTGTTCGGCGCACAGTTGTACGAAGCCATCGGGTCCGCGTACCCGGCGACGCGGCGCACCGAGCCGCGAATCGCCGCGAGGGTCTGGGATGCGCTCGGTGACGCGCGGACGGTGCTCAACGTCGGGGCCGGCACCGGCTCCTACGAGCCCCCCGACCGGGATGTCACGGCGGTGGAACCGTCCGCGGTCATGCGGGCGCAGCGTCTCGAAGGCGCGGCGCCGTGCGTGGCGGCCAGTGCGGAGAGCCTTCCGTTCGAGGACCAGTCCTTCGACGCCGCGATGGCCTTCAGTACCGTGCATCATTGGCACGATCCGATCGCCGGACTGCGCGAGATGCGGCGGGTGGCCCGCCGCGTGGTGGTGTTCACCCACGACGCCAGTGACGTCGGCTGGCGTCAGCGGTTCTGGCTGAGCCGCGACTACCTGCCTGAGGTCGCCGGCCTGGTCGCCGGTCGGCCCACGGTGGACCAGCTGGCCGGTGCGATCGGGGCCCGCATGGAGCCGGTGCTCGTGCCGTGGGACTGCGCTGACGGCTTCTTCGAGGCCTACTGGCGCCGACCCGAAGCGTACCTGGAGGACCATGTGCGCCGCGCGATATCGATATGGACCAGAGTCGGGCCGCAAGCCGAGCAGCGGGCAGTGCACAGGCTCCGCGACGACCTTGCCTCCGGGCGGTGGGCGGAGCGCAACCGCGAGCTCCTCGCCCTCGACGCGGCAGAGCTCGGCCTTCGCCTGCTCGTAGCCTGAACCGCCAGGCACGCGCAACCCGGGAGCCGCGCGGCGGTCGGGTGCAGCCACGTGCCGGTGCGGTCACCGGTGGGTGGCCGGATCGGCCGGGTCGCCCCCGGCAGGATCCTCGGCGAGGATGCGGCGGGCCGCCTGTGCGTACGAGCAGGGGAAGTCGACCAGCCGCGCCCAAGACGCCAGGCAGCCTTCGCAAATTCCATCGCGCTCAATGTGATTTTCGAGGAACGCGAGGGCCTCACTCCGGGATTCGGGTGCCCTGTAATCCTTCATGACCGTCCTTGATGAGGATGCTGAAGATCAGTCACAGGGGGCGGGATCGCGGCGCCGCTCACCGCGTCCAGCCACGTGGTATATGTGTCCGGGTGAATGAGCGTGGATCGGCTCGCTCGGGTTACTCGCAGCGGCGGAAATATCGGAAAGCCGTCAGATCCTTTTGTGCCGACCTTGGGCGCTCGCCCGCGCAGGGTGAGAGAGAGGGTGAATTTGCATATCACCCTCTTGCGATCTCATTGGCGTACGGCAATGTCCCTTACCGTCGGTGCATGTCCCCCGACACCCCGTTGACGATGCTCGTCGTATCGGCGGTACGGCTGCCCCTCGTGGCGAACCGGGCTCCGACCAGCCGTTGCGCGGTGCGGCTCCCGATGTCAACAACACGCGTGCCGGCCCGGACGCCCAGCCGCGATGACGTCCAGCACCCGAGCCGACGGCCCACGGTGGACAAGGCGGCCGGCGCATGACGTACTCCGACCAGACGGAGTTGGGCACGGCCGAGCCGGAGATCGACGAAGAACCGATTCTCGTACGTCCCTACGTCCGCATTCGTCAGCACCCGGAAGGTCCCGCCAACGACGTCGCGGAAGAACCCGCAGACGAAGTCAAGGGCGGCCCGCCATCGGACGACCGGCCCGCGGCGCCGCCCGACCGTACCGGCCCCGCCCGCTCACCCGGCAGGATCGGTTCGGCCCTGGCGGGGCACACCTCGGCGCTACAGCGCCGCCGGCGTCGCCTGCTGTCCGTCAGTTCGGGCGCGCTGGTCCTGCTGCTGGGCATCACCGCACTGGTGCTCGCCGTCGGCGACCGGCCGGCATCTCCGGCTGTCGATGCGGTCGGGTCCGCGACACCGGAGGGCGGTCACGTCACCACAGGCGCCGCGCAGGCCCCGCTGCCGTCGCCGACATCGGATACGCCGTCGGCGGCCACCGCGTCGTCGTTGTCCGGGCCACCGCCCGCATCCACGCGGCCACCCCGTCCATCGGACAACACCCAGCCGAGCGGTTCCCCTGCCGTCGATGAGCAGCCCGCGCCGGGGCCACCACCGCCACCACCACCACCACCGGCCGGTGCTCGCACGGGCCGGATCACCGGCGCCTCCGGACTGTGCCTTGACGGTGGCGCCGGCCCGCACGCCGACAAGGTCCGCAGGTGGAACTGCGACGGCAGCCCGGGCCAGACGTGGACCGTGGCGGGCGACGGCACCATGCAGACCCAGGGCCGATGCCTGCAGGCATCAGGCGGCCAGGTCACCCTGCAGACCTGCGATGGTGGCCCCGCCCAGCGATGGCGGTCGGGAGTCGCGGGCTCGCTGGTCAGTTCGGCGTCGGGGCTGTGTCTTGGCGGGCCGGACGACGACGAGGACAGCAGGGCCGCGCAGCGCATGGCCGCCTGCAACCAGTCCGACACGCAACGATGGACCCTGCCGTAGCGGTGGCGGGTGCGTCACGGCTGACAGTCACGCCGCGGGCACCCGGGCGTGTCCGAGAGGCGCTCCTCGCCAATCTGTGACCGGGCGCCGTTCGCCCGCGGTATCGCCCCCGACCTCGCTCGGGGCCCGCCCGCTTCTGGCTACGCTCGCCGCATGTTGGTCCGCGTCGTCAAGATGCGCTGGATACGCCTGCTGGCGGTCGCGTTGTTGCTGGCCACGCCCCTCGTGGCGGACTGTGACGGCACCCCCAGAGGCGGGCGTGCGCGCTCTGCCGGTGCCCATCCGTCGGCATTGCCGGGCGCCGGCCCGAGCGCGACGAGTTCGCCGAGCGCCTCGCCGTCCCCCGGCGTGTACGCCGACCGCTTGCCGCGGTTCGACAAGGCCCCGCCCGCCGTCCGCACGGCCGGGGCCGTCGAGGACGGCGGGCTGCCGTGGGTCGCGCGGGTGCCGACCGACCAGCGGGTCGCGTTCATCACCATCGACGACGGCTGGGTCAAGCATCCCGAGGCGGCCGAGCTGCTGCGGGAGGCGCACGTGCCGGTGACGCTGTTCCTCACGATCAACGCCATCAGCGACAATCCGGGGTACTTCCGGACGCTGCAGGACCTCGGCGCCGTGATCGAGGCGCACACGATCACCCACAACAAGCTGACCGGCCTGTCGTACGACGCGCAGCGGCGCGAGATCTGCGGCTCCGCCGACCAGCTCGGCGAACTCTACGGCCAGCGGCCGACGTTGTTCCGGCCACCATTCGGCGAGAAGGACGCGACGACGCTGCGCGCCGCACGCGACTGCGGGATGAAGGCCGCGTTCTTCTGGAAGGAGTCGGTCAATCAGGGCAACGTCTGGTACCAGGAGGTCAAGGTCGTCCAGCCGGGCGACATCATCCTCATGCACTTCCGGGACCAGTTCGTCGAGGACTTCATCGCCGCGCTGCGGGGCATCAAAGCGGCCGGGCTGACACCGGCGCGGCTGGAGGACTACTTCTCCTGATCGCCGCCACGTCCCGCACCCGGTGGCGCCGACCGAACGCGGGCTGGACCGGTCACAGGCGTCGTGGCGGTGCCACCGGGTCAACCCGACGTGACCGCGCTGGTAGCGTATGGCTGCATTCCAGCCAGCCAGCCCGCAGCGGCGGAGTGTCTTAGGAGCACCGCGTGGCCGTCATCCTCTCCGAGGTCTCCCGCACCCTCAACGAGTACCTGCTCGTGCCGAACCTCACCACCGAGGACTGCACACCCGACATCGTCGACCTGTCCGCCCCGATCGTCCGGCACCCCGTCGCGGAGACATCCCCGCTGCGGATCGCGGTCCCGCTCGTCAGCGCGATCATGCAGGCGGTCTCCTCGCCGCGCCTCGCGATCGCCCTTGCCCAGACCGGCGGGCTGAGCTTCGCCCACCAGAACCAGCCCGTCGAGGAGCAGGCCGCGATGGTCGGCGCCGTGAAGCGGCACAAGGCCGGCTTCCGCCACTCCGACATCAACACCAAGCCCACCGCGACGCTCGGCGAGGTCAGCCGGCTGCTGAACGCCGCCGAACGCGACATCGCCGTCGTCACCGACGACGGCACCCCCACCGGTGTCTTCGTCGGACTGATCTCCACCAGCGACTTCCACCCGCAGCGGCACGACCTCAACGACAGTGTCGAGTCCCGCATGCGCCCCGCGGGCACGCTGGTCACCGCACCAACCACGATCTCGCTGTCGGACGCGAACACCCTGATCTGGGACCGCCGGCTCGACCTGCTGCCCATCGTCACCGACGACGGGCGGCTCGCCTCGATCGTGCTGCGCCGCGACTACGAGCTGCATAAGCAGTTCCGCAACGAGTCCATCGACGCCGACAAGCGGTTCCGGGTCGGCGCCGGCATCAACACCCGCGACTACCGCGACCGTATTCCCGCCCTGATCGAGGCCGGCGCGGATGTGCTGTGCATCGACTCCTCCGACGGCTACTCCGTCTGGCAGCACAAGACGTTGCGGTACGCCGTCGAAGAGCTCGGCGGGATCATCCCGGTCGGCGCCGGCAACGTCGTGGACGGCCGCGCGTTTCGGTACCTCGCCGACGCGGGCGCCGCGTTCGTGAAGGTCGGCATCGGCGGCGGGTCGATCTGTATCACCCGCGACCAGAAGGGCATCGGCCGTGGCCAGGCCTCGGCCCTCATCGACGTCGTCGCCGAACGCGACCGCTACGCCGAAGAAACCGGCGTCTACGTGCCGATCTGCTGCGACGGCGGCCTGCTCGCCGACTACCACATGGCCATCGCCCTCGCCCTCGGCGCGGACTTCATCATGCTCGGCCGCTACTTCGCCCGCTTCGACGAAAGCCCGTCCAACCTCGTGAACCTCGACGGGCAGCTGTTCAAGGAGTACTGGGGCGAAGGCTCCCAGCGCGCCCGCAACGTCGCCCGCTACGACCAGGGCGAGACCGAGCTGCCGTTCGAGGAAGGCGTGGACGGCTACGTCCCCTACGCCGGCAGCCTGTACGCCAACGTCGCGCGCACCACGGCGAAACTGCGCGCCACCATGGTCAGCTGCGGCGCGACCAGCCTGCCGGACTTCCACCGCGACGCGGTCCTCGTGCAGGTCTCGCAGCAGAGTTACGCCCAGAACGGCGCCGAGGTCCGGCTGCGCAGCGGATCCAGCGGCGGCGGCCAGTAGTCCCGCGCGGGGGCGCGGCGCGGCAGGAACAGCGCCGAGCACCCGCGTAGTCGCCGCTATCCCGCCAGGTGACCCCAGCGGGACTCGAGCTCGCGCCAGGTGCCCTGGGCCGCGGCGGCGCCGTGCTGCAGGACCACCACCCGGTCCGCCTGGGTGAGCGCGGCCCGCTTGGAGGTCGAGCCGATCACCGTGACGCCGTGCTCGCGCAGCGCCCGCCACAGGGCCAGCTCCGTGGTCACGTCCAGGGCCGAGGACACGTCGTCGGCGATGAGCAGCTCCGTGCGCGGGGCCAGGGCGCGGGCCAGGGCCAGGCGCTGCAGCTGCCCGCCGGACAGCCGGGTGCCCTTGTGGCCGATGAGCAGGCCCAGGCCGGCGCCGGCGGCGTCGAGGTCGTGCTCCAGCTGCGCGGTGGACACGGCGCTGTGGGCGTCGACCTCGTGGCCCAGCGCGATGTTGTCCGCGACCGTGCCGGACAGCACCCGCGGCAGCTGGGCCACGTAGCCGATCTGATTGGGGCGCAGGAACATCTCCGGCTCGGTGACCGGCTCGCCGTTCCAGCGCAGCCGCCCGGTGTGGTGCACGATCCCGGCCAGGGCCCGCAGCAGCGACGACTTGCCCGACCCGACCGGGCCGATGACGAGCACCAGCTGGCCGCGCTCGATCGACAGGTCGAGGTCGCGCACGGCGACGGTGCCGTCCTCGTGCACGGCGGTGAACCCGTCGAGCTCGAGCCGGCGCAGCGGGTGCCGGGGCGCGGCCGCCGGGGCCGGGGCGGTGCCCGCCGAGAGGTCGACGCCGGGGACGGCGGCGGCGTACTCGGCCACGCCCGCCATGTCCACCGTGCGCTGGGTCCACACCCGGGCCGACGGCAGCTGCGAGACGAGCGACGCCGTCGTCCAGGCGAACCAGCGCGCCGAGCCGAGGGTCGACACGGCGACGAGGGCGGCGCCGGCCGAGATCTCGCCGGACAGCAGCAGGGCCCAGGCGCCGATCGGCAGCAGGCCGCTGGCGAGCGCCGGGGTGGAGCGGGCCCACACCTGCACCGCGATCTCGCGGCGCTGGCGCTCGCTGCGCGCCCCGTCGAGGCGGGCGAGGTGGGTGAGGACCGGTGCGGTGGCGCCGGAGAGCTTCACCGTACGGGCGGCGGAAATGCAGGACACGAGCGCCGTGGCGAACGCGGCCCGGGCCGCCACCGTCTTCTGCGCCGAGGCCTTCAGCGCCGGGCCGAACAGGGTCGCGGCGAGGCCGGAGAGCACGATCGTGGCCGCCATGAACAGGGCCGGCACGAACGAGCCGGACACGATGGTCATCGCCGCGAGCACCCACACGCAGATCCACTGATCGATGAGGTTGTCGGCCAGCACGACCACCCGCTCGGTGTCGCCGCCCTGGGCCACCACCTCGGCCGGGGTGTGCTTGCTGACCCGGCGGGCGCCGGTCTGGCCGTGCACGAGGCGCAGGCTGATGCGCAGCAGCTGGCGGACCCACCACTCGGGGAAGAGGCGGCCGGTGAAGTACGGCAGCGGCATCGCGATCAGCAGGGTGCCCGCGATGGCCAGGGCCGGCCACCACACGCCCCCGCTGCCGTCGACGAGGTCCGCCCACAGCCACGGCAGCACGGAGCCGTCGAGGCCGACGACGGTCATGAGGGCGAACAGCACGACGGAGACGAGCCCGAAACGCCAGTCGTTCGTCGCCAGCCGGAAGATGTTCCAGAGGGTGCGCGCCTTCGGCCGCTCGGGCAGCGGCGGCGGGTCGGCCTTGGCGGCGGCGGTGCTCACGACGGTCCGCGCGACCGGCGGCGCGGGGGAGTCGGCGGTCTCGGCGTTGGACGCGGCGAGCAGCTCGGCGAAGCGCGCCGACGCCGCGAGGGGGCCGGCCTCGAGCACGGCGCCGTCGGCCATCACGACGACTTCATCGCACTGTTGTACCGAGGACAGCCGGTGCGCCACGATGATGCCGATCCGCCCGGTGAGCAGCCGTGCGGTGGCCCGCTGCACCTGTGTCTCGGTCACCGGGTCCAGCCGGGCGGTGGCCTCGTCGAGGATGACCACCTGCGGGTCGCGCACGACGATGCGGGCGAAGGCGACGAGCTGCTCCTGCCCGGCCGACAGCACGTGCCCGCCCTCGCCGAGGCGGGTCTGCAGCCCGTCGGGCAGCTCCGCGACCCAGCCGGCCAGGCCGAGCTCGTCGATCGCCCGGGCGGCCGCGCCGAGCAGTTCGGGATCGAACAGCGCGATGTTCTCGGCCAGGGTGCCGGCCAGGATCTCGGTGCGTTGCGGTACCACGGCGATCCACCGCCGCAGCCGCTCCACGTCGAGGTCCAGCAGGTCGGTCCCGCCGAGGAAGACGGTGCCGCGGGGCAGCTGCACGGCCCGGGTGAGGACCTTGGCGAGCGTCGACTTGCCCGAGCCGGTGCGGCCGATGAGCGCATAGGAACGGCCCCGGGCGAACGTGAGGGTCACGTCGCGCAGGGCCGGGCGGTGGGCGGAGGGGGAGTAGCGGAACGTGAGGCCGCGTACCTCGAGATCGCCGCTGGCGGGGGAGAGCCCGCCTATCGGCTCCTGTTCGGACTCCCGCAGCAGCTGTACCCGGGCCCAGGCGCCCAGCGCGTACTGCAGCTCCGGCACCATCCGGCTGGTGTGCTCGACGGTCGCGCCGAAGCCGAGCGCGAGCAGCCACACGGCGCTGAGCCGGGCGACGTCGATGCGGCCGGTGGCCAGGCCCCACACGCCGCCGAGGACGACGAGGGCGATGCCGAACCGGACGAAGCCGGAGGCGATGGAGGTGACGGCGGAGGAACGGACCCAGACCTTGCGGCCGCGGGACAGCACGGTGGCGGCCCGGCGGGCGTAGAGGCGAAGGACGTAGGGGCGGGCGAGCGTGGTGCGGACGTCGTCCTGCCCATGGATGCTTTCCTCCATGACGGCCGCCAGATCGGACCAGGCCTCTTCTTCCCGCATGCGGGCGGTGGCGATCTTCGCGGTCGGCGCGCGCAGGGAGAGGGTCAGCACGACGGCGATGACGATCATCGCGAGGCCGGCCGGCCACCACACGAACAGCGTGGTCGCCACCGACAGCACCGTGTAACAGGCCGCCTGGGCGATGCGCACGCCGGCGTTGCGCAGCTCGGCGCCGACCTGGTAGACATCGCCGTCGATGCGGTCGAGCAGCTCGCCGACCGGGGTGGTCTCCAGCGTCGGCAGGTCCTGGCCGAAGGCGACCCGGCACAGGCGGCGGCGCACGTCGGCGGCCCAGTCGGCGGTGAGCCGGGCCATGACGAGCCCGACGGCGAGGTCGGTGAGCACGGCTGCGGCGAGGGCGGCGGCGAGGACCGCGAACATGGCCCAGGACCGGTGGATGAGGACCGCGCCGCCGACGGCCGACGCGGCGGCCTGCCCGGCCGCGCCGAGGACGACGAGGAGGGCCACGAGCGCCGTTCGGCGCGGTGATGTGGCCCATAGGTCACGGATGAGGCGCATGGTGAGTCCCCCGGGGTGAAGCGCAGCGGTGCTCCTAGCCTGCCCTTCACCCCGGGGTCACTCAACGCATTTACCGTGAGACGCCTAGCACCTTGCCGCTGCTGGGGACCGGCCCCTCGGGGGCCCCATCCGGCGGTGAGCGCGAACAGCGTGCCGTCGCCGACCGGGCCGCTCAGCAGGGTGCCGATCAGGCCGGATCCTCCGGGAAGAAGTCCAGAATGTTGTCAAACGTGGCGTTGCGCCCCTCGGCGGCGGCCGCGGCGAGATCGTCCGTGCCGAGCGCGGCCCGGACCTGCGCGGCCACGCCGGCCGTCCACGGCCGGGTCTCGTCCGGCCCGCCCCGCAGCACCTCGGCCGCGGCCAGCAGGGTGGCGGCCCGCCGCGGCTCGCCGGCGAGGAGGGCGGCCTCCGCGGCGTCGTCGACGACCGCGCCGATCATCGGCGCGTCGAACGCGGCGCGGCCGTGCCGGATCGCGGTGCGGGTCACCGCCCGGGCCGCGGCGTGGTCGCCGTCGTGGGCCAGGACCAGGGCCCGGCCGCTGTCGAGCATGCCCTTCATCTGCGGGGAGATGCGGTTGCCGACGACGAGCCGTTCGGCCTGGGCGAAGCGGGCGCGGGCCCGGTCGAGCTCGCCGGCCCGCAACGCACGGTGTGCCCATGCGTACTCCACGAAGGCGATGCTGTCGGGCACCCCGGAGCGCAGGGCGGTGCGGCGGGCCTCCTCGAACATGGCGTCGCCCTTGTCGGGGTCGCCGACGAGGTAGTACTCCTGGGCCAGGCGCACCTCGGTCACCGGCCGGTCCTCGGTGGACCCCAGCGCCCGCAGGTAGGCCAGGGCGTCCTCGTAGTAGGCGATGGCCTCGGCGTGGCGGCCGCGGCGGGCGACGACCTCGGCCAGGGCGGACAGCGCGAAGGACATGCCCCAGCGCTCGCCGAGACCCCGGAAGCAGGCCAGCGACGACTCGAACGAGGCCAGGGCGTCGTCGACGCGGGCCCCGACGTTGAGCACCGTGTGGCCGACCAGCAGCCGGCCCACACCGGCGATCCACGGGTCCGGGTCGTTGGCGAGGGCCCCGATGCGGTCGATGACCTGCGGCACCGGCCCCTCCCGGTAGAGTCCGGCGACGACCTGGAAGAGCCGGAACATGGGGTGGTTGCCGGCATAGCCGATGGCGGCGCGGAACCATTCGTCGAGCAGTTCGGTGTCGCCGAGCCCGTCGAAGCCGTTGACGGCGGCGGTGCCGCAGGCCATGGCGTAGGCCTCGGCGTCGACCGGGCCGGGCAGCGCGAGGGCGTCGGCGGCCAGCAGCGCGCCCTCGACCCGGTGCCCGCCGAGCCACCAGTACGAGCCGACGGTCGCGGTGAGGCGCACGGCCAGGTCGGCGTCGCCGGCGTCGATGGCCCGGCGCAGCGCCCCGTGCAGGTTGTCGTGCTCGGCCTCGAACACGGCGAGGGCCCGCAGCTGGCGGCTGGTGCGCAGGTCGGGCTCGAGGCGCTCGGCGAGGGCCAGGAACCAGGCGCCGTGGCGGCGGCGCAGCCGGTCGGTCTCGCCGCGCTCGTCGAGGCGTTCCAGGCCGTAGGCGCGGATGGTCTCCAGCATGCGGTACCGCCCGTCGTCCCCGCCCAGCAGCAGCGACTTCTCCACGAGGGTGGCGAGGAGCTCCTCGGCGTCGCCGAGCTGCCCGTCGGGGTCGCAGACGGCGGCGGCCGACGCGGCGGTGGCCCCGCCGGGGAAGATGGCCAGCCGGCACAGCAGCGCCCGTTCCGGCTCGTCGAGCAGGTCCCAGCTCCAGTCGACGACGGCCCGCAGCGTCTGGTGGCGGGGCAGCGCGGTGCGGCTGCCGCGGGTCAGCAGCCGGAACCGGTCGTCGAGCCGGTCGGCGATCTGGGCCGGGGCGAGGGTGCGGCAGCGGGCCGCGGCCAGCTCGATCGCCAGCGGCATGCCGTCCAGCGCCCGGCAGGTGCGCACGGCCGCCTCGACGGTGCCGGCGTCGAGGACCAACCCGGGCCGCACCGCCGCCGCCCGGTCCCGGAACAGCCGCACCGACGGGTACCGCTCGGCCTCTTCCCGGTCGGCGCCGGGCGGGGGCAGGGGGAGGGGTTCGACGCCGTACAGCGCCTCGCCGGTGATGCCGAGCGGCTCCCGGCTGGTGGCGAGGATACGCAGGTGCGGGCATTCGCCGAGCAGCCGTTCGGCGAGTGTCGCGGCGGCGGCGATGACGTGCTCGCAGTTGTCGAGCACGAGCAGCAGCCGCCGCTGCGCGAGGGCGTTGGCCAGCCGGCCGGGCGCGTCGGTGCCGTCGTGCTCGGCCACGCCGCCACCGCGCCGCCCCGGCCCGGTGGTGCCGGCCGGGTCACGCAGCCCGAGGGCGGCCCAGACGGCCTGGATGACCTCGGCCGGCCCGGTGACCGGGGCCAGCTCCGCCAGCCACACCCCGTCGGGGAACTCCTCACCGAGCGTGCGGCCGGTCTCGACGGACAGCCGCGTCTTGCCCGCGCCGCCCGGCCCGGCCAGGGTGACGAGCCGCCCGGCGCCGACGAGGCGGCGGACCGCGCCGATGTCGGCGTCCCGCCCGACGAAGCTGGTGAGCGCGGCCCGCAGGTTCCCGGCGACGGGCGCCCGGCGTTCCCGCTCCGCCTCGCCGCGAAGGATCCCGAGGTGTACGTCCATGAGCTGAGCCGACGGGTCGGCGCCGAGCTCGTCGGCGAGCCGGGCCCGCAGCCGCTCGAACGCGGCGAGGGCCTCGGCCCCGCGCCCGGCGTCGGCGAGGGCTCGCATGAGCAGCGCAACGAGCCGCTCGCGCAGCGGGTGCGCGGCCACGAGCGCCTCCAGCTCGGCCACCACCCGCTCCCCGACGCTCAGCTGCGCGTGCAGCCGGTCCTCGGTCGCGGCGAGCCGCAGCTCATCGAGGCGGGCCCGCCAGGGCCGGGCGAACGCGGCGTCCCCGGCGTCGGCCAGCGCCGGGCCGCGCCACAGCTCCTCGGCCCGCCGGAACAGCTCGGCCGCGGCCGCCGGCTCGCCCTCGGCCCGGGCCGCCCGCACGAGATCCTCGAACCGCACGTGGTCGACACCGGCCGGGGCGACGTCGAGGAGGTACCCGCTCGGGCGGGCCTGCAGCACCCCGTCGGGCAGCGCCCGGCGCAGCCGCGACACCAGCGACTGCAGCGCGTTGCCGGCGCCCGCCGGAGGGTGCTCGCCCCAGACGCCGTCGACCAGCTGGGCGGCGGGCACGACCCGCCCCGGCTCCAGCGCCAGCAGCGTGACGAGCACGCGCAGGCGCGAGCCGCCGACCTCGACGGGCGCGCCGTCGCCGGTGCGCACCTCGAGCGGTCCCAGCAGGCCGATCCGCAAACGACCCCTCCCCGTCGCCCGGCCGGCCGTGCTCCAGGGTGCCGGTCGTGGCCCTTGCGCCGATCCGGACGGAACGGCTCGTGCTCCGCGAGCCTACCGTCGCGGACGCCGCCGACGTGCTGGTGTTCCGTGGCGACCCCGAGGTCCAGCGGTAAGCCCCGTTGGGCGTTTCGATGGACGGCACCGCCACTGTTTATCGCATGATCCTTGCGTGCCGATGCCGTAACCTCGGCTCCGCTGCGTCGCGGCCCATCGGCCGCCGCATCAACCTCGGCTCATCCTTGCCGCGGCCCGCCGGCCGCACTGCCGAGGTCACCACCAGCGGAAACGGAGGGCCGCGCGTGCTCGAGAAGCTCATCATCCACAAGACGCTGCGCGTACCCGCCAGCACGGGCCCGGCCGGCGACGGCACCGCGATCGCCCGGCAGCTCGACGTCACGCTGCTCGACGTCGGGTTCTCGGCCTCCCGCGCCCTCCTCGAGCACATCGGCGCCCTGGCCACCGGCCCCGCGATGGACCTCGCCGCCACGGTCGTGTCCGCCGTGCGCGAGCTCGTCGGCGACCACGTCCAGCACAACGCCTACTTCATCGGCTTCCCCGACGACGTACCGGACACCGTCGAGTTCTGGATCGACTGCCTGCGCGCGGCCGTGCTCACCGGCGGCGGCACCGCGACGGACGGGCAGCTGCGCGACGCGGTCACCGCGGGCCTCGTCAACCTGCTCGACCTGCCGGGCTACGGCACCTACCAGCACACCTACGCCGATCTCCTGGCCGCCCACGACGCGCTGATCGCCTCGGCCGGCGACCGGGTCACCCTGCTGCACCTCGGCGACACCGCCGAGGCCGAAGCGCAGCGGCTGTACCTGGCCCTGGCCGGCAGCACGACGCCGCTCGGCGAGGCAGACCTCGACCTGCTCGACGAGCTCGCCGTCGTCTGCGCCGACGGGCCGCAGCCGACCGAGATCCCGGTGCGGGAGAACCGCGCCGTGCTCAACGACATCCGGCTCCTCCTCGGCCGGCCGCTGCTCGCCGTGGACACCACGACCGACGTACTGCGCCTGGCCTGCCAGGCCTCCGCCGGCGACGTCTCCCTCGCGACACCCACCCGATTCCGCGCCTTCCGGCGCAGGGAGCGGCGGGTCCTGCTCGGCGCGCTCAACGACGTCATCAGCGCGAGCCCGGCGAAGCTCGGCGACGTCCCGCGCTACGCGGAGCGGTGGAAGCGGCTCGGCGAGCGGCTGCACCCGCACGAGCACGCCCAGTGGCCGCACGCCCAGCAGGTGTTCGCGGTCGCCCGCGGCGAGCGCCGGGTGCCCACCCTCGCCGGCCGCGCCGAGGCGGCGATCCGCGCCGGAGCCATCGCCCCGGCCGCCGCGACGCTGTCGGCCGCCCCGGGCATGCTCCTGCGCTCCGCCGACCGCCTGCTGCGGCTGGCCCCGGCGGCGGACCGGACCGCCGTGGTCGAGGCCGTCACCGGCGCGCTCGGCTCGGCGTCGGGCCGGGTCCTCTGCTCGCTGCGGGAACACCTCGACAACCGGCTGCGCCCCGCCTCCGCCCGCATGTTCGCCAACCGCGCCCGGCGCGCGTACATCGGCCCGGACCGCCGGCCACCGCTGCCCGCCGACCTGGTCGCCGACCTGTCGGCCCGGCTCGACGCGGAGATCGGCGCCCGGCTGCCCGAGTTCGACCGGCCGCTACTGGTGGACCCGGCGGTCCTCGACGTCGCGCTGCCGCTGTCCGGCAAGGCGGCCGAGGGCGGCTTCGCCGTGCTGCCTCGTGGTTCGCGGGCCACGGTCAACGGCGAGCTGCTGCGCTTCTTCACGTACTGGCGCCAGACCAGCCGCCGCACCGACTACGACCTGTCGGTGCTGCTGCTCGACGAGGACTTCCACACCGCCGGCCAGGTGTCCTGGACGAACTACCAGCACGACGGCATCGTGCACTCCGGCGACATCACCGACGCGAAGGACGGCGCGACCGAGTTCATCGACGTACCCCTTGCAGTCCGCGGCCACTACGTGGTCCCGCAGGTCTACATCTACGCGGGGGAGTCGTTCGACGACGTCGCCGAGTCGATGTTCGGCTACCAGACCCGCACGCAGGAACAGCGTGGCGCCCCGTTCGAGCCCCGCACCGTGCGAGCCCGCTCGCAGATGCGCGGCCAGGGCCGCATCGCCCTGCCGATGGTCTTCGCCCGGGGCGAGCACGGCTGGCAGGCCGTGTGGCTGCACCTGTACCTGCAGGGCCGCCCGTCGTTCAACCGGGTGGAGACCAACAAGCTCACCGTGGCCGACCGCGTGCGGGCCCTGGTCGAGCGCCGCTACCTGACCATGTCCTACCTGGTCGATCGGTGGCGGGAGCGGACCGAGGTACGGGCCTGGGACGGCCGCCCGCCGGACGAGCCGGTCGTGTTCATCGGCCTCGAGGCCCCCGAGGCGTTGCCGGAGGGATCGGAGGCATATAGCTTGGATCGGCTCAGTGAGCTGATCCCTGAGTAAGCGGCGACGGCCGAGGCCATGCAGGCGCTTCCTACTATTTCCGTTCGAATCGGGAACCTCCGCGCAAGCGGGGGATCTGGTGTAACTAGCGCCCGCGCTCTCCTCGGCCCGTCGCGGCTCCTCAGAGGTGCGGGGTCCGGTCCGGTGGCGCCGCGTCCGCAAGGGCGACCAGCACCTGCGCCGACCGGCCGGGGTCTGGGATCGCGCGGCTGAGCGCCTCGGCGTGACCCGGTCTTCCGGTCGCGATCGCGAAGCGGGCGACGGCCACGAGCGCGTTGGAGCGGGCGTGGTCGTTGGCAATGCCGTGGGCGAAGGCTTCCGCCAGCGCGGCCGACATGTGCAACCGGTCCTCCGCGCCACACCGCTTGTGGATTTCGGCCGCCATCAGGTGCGCCTGAGCCGGCCAGTAGGGCTCCTGCGTCGCAACGGCCAGGCCGGTGATGTCAACGGCGAGGCATTCCGCGCGGGGCGTGTCACCACGTTCGACGGCCGCCAGCGCGATCTCCGACAGCGCCCACGCACCGATGCTGGTCCTCCTCGATGGTGGAGACCAGGCTGGTGGCGCGGTCGAGGTCGCCGACGGCGGCGAACGTTCTGACCACCGTGACGCGCTCGTCATCCAATTCCAAGCCGTCGATCTCGATCCGGTCAAGGAGTGTCCGGGCCCGGGCGATGTCACCGGCGGACGCGTAGGCGACGGCGACGGCGGCCAGGGATTCGGCGTCGGTACCGGCCTGCTGTTCGGCATCGCGCAGCAGGTCTCCGGCACGCTGCGGGGCGTCGGCGGCGATGGACGCGAGGGCCTGCGTCTGCCAGTACGGCCCGAGCGCGGCGCGGGCGACCGCCTTCGGGCGCGTCGGATCGCCGCTCGCCGCCGCCGCTTGTGTGGCTTGGGCGACGGCCAGCTCCCAGGCCTGCCGGTGCCCGGGGAGGCAACCACGGCGTGAGCCGGGATCTGCTCAACGGCGCCACCGGCCAACTGGCGGAACTGCTGACCGCCGGCTCGGCACCCTACCGCCGTACGCGAATCCGGTCGACTGACCGCCGGCCACCGGCGCCCGTCCGTGACCGTGCGGCCAGCCGGAAATGCGTTTCTCCGATTGCAGGCACTCCATAGGATCTCCGGTGATCAAGGAGGATGACGCAGTGGGCGATTTCCAGCAGTTCGTGACGGACGTGACTATACGTCTGTCCGCGATGTCCAAGGGCGAGTTGTACGTCGCCGGCGACGGTCTCGACCGGGACTCACTCTGGCTCACCTTTCTCGATTCCTTCCCTGCCGGCACCAATCTCCGGTTCCGCGAGCGGTCCGAGTACGACTGCTCGACCTGCCGCGGGTTCATCAAGAACTTCGGTAACATCGTCGAGATCCACAATGGACAGGTCCGCTCCGTCTGGTCCGGGGTGTCTGCATCCGACCCGGTCTTCTCCGTCGTCGCCGCCGCAATGGACGAATTCGTCGGCACGCTGCCGTTGTCCACCATTTTCCGGTCCACCGAGGCGCAGTACGGGACAAGGACGACCCGGACGCTGCGCGACGGCCAGGTCGAGGTGTGGCACCACCTGCACGGCCGGGTGGAGAAGCGGCATCGCATCAAAGACGTCGGCGCGGCACGGGGCACCTTCGACGCCGCGGTGCAGGTGTTCCAGCGTGGCCTGGCCGAGCTGACCCAGCACGCTCTGGACACCGTCGTCGACCTCATCGACGACAACGCCCTCTACCGCGGCACGGAGCATCGTCGGGCGGTGACCGAGTTCCGGTCACTGCAGAACCGGTGGACGAAGGCGACCGACGGACAGGCCTTCATTTTCGCCAACGCCATGAACCCGGCGGCCCGGTTCCGCAACACGGTGATCGGCACCCTCGTCCAGGATCTCTCCGCGGGCGTCGACCTGGAGCAGGCGGTCCGGTCGTTCGAGACGAAGGTGGCACCGCAGAATTACCAGCGCCCCACGGCGTTGATCACCCCGGCCATGGTCAAGGCTGCCATGAAGACCATCGACGAGTTGGGCATCGAGGAGTCGTTGCAGCGACGGTTCGCCCGGCTGTCCGACGTGTCGGTCACCAACGTGCTATGGGTCGACAACGACACACAGTCGCGGATGAAGGACGGCATCGAAGGGCTGCTCATGCAGGCAGCCACCATGAGGTCGGCAGGTGCGCGCCTTCGTGACGCGAAGCCGGAGGAGACTCCCGTGGTCACCTTCATGAAAGACATCCTGCCCGGCGCCGCGACCATCGAGCTGTGGGTCGCCAACAGCCACGAACCGCACTTCGTCAGTCTCACCACCGGCCGGCACCCGGCCGCCCCGCGGCTGTTCACCTGGGACAACGATTTCGGCTGGTCCTACAACGGCAACGTCACCGACTCGATCAAGGAGAAGGTCAAGCGGGCCGGCGGCAACGTCACCGGCAAGCTGCGGGTGAGCCTGTCCTGGTTCAACCACGACGACCTCGACCTGCACGTGTTCGAACCCAACGGCGACCACATCTGGTACAAGGACAAGCGCAACAAGCTGGACGTCGACATGAACGCGGGCGGCACGTTCTCGCGCGAGCCGGTGGAGAACGTCACCTGGACCGACAACGTCCCCGACGGCGAGTACCGGATCGAGGTGAACCAGTTCAACAAGCGGGAAAGCACCGAGGTCGGCTTCGTGATCGAGACCGAGAGCAACGGGAAAATCGAGCATTACAGCCACGAGCGGGCGGTCGGCCACAAGGAGACCGTCGAGGTGGGCCGGATGACGGTCACCGACGAGGTGATCACCGCTTTCCGGCCGGGTAAGGACATGCAGCCGGGCAGCGCAGGCAAGGACCTGTGGGGAATCACCACCGAACAGTTCGTGCCGGTGTCCACCATCATGTACTCGCCGAACTACTTCGACGACGGCGAGGTCGGCAACCGCCACTACTTCTTCATCCTGAAAGGGTGCGTGAACGACCAGCCGACCCGGGGAATCTACAACGAGTTCCTCCGCGGCGACCTGCAACCGCACCGCAAGGTGTTCGAGGTTCTCGGCGATCGCACCAAGTGCGAGCCGTCCCCGGAACAGCTGTCCGGCCTCGGCTTCAGCTCCACGGTCCGCAGCTCTGTGGTCGCCAAGGTGACCATGACCGGCGGCCGGCGCCACCTCATCAGTATCCAGTTCTGATTTCCTACCCCAGAAAATCGGAGAGAGACCATCGTGACCATTTTTGAAAAGGCCACGCGGGAGAAATTCCGCTACCCGTCGGCCAAGGGGCTGCTGACCACGGAACAGCTGTGGGAGCTTCCGCTGACCGCCAAGTCCGGCTTCAGCCTCGATGACGTGGCCAAGGCGGTCAACGCCGAACTCAAGGCCATCGACACCGAGTCGTTCGTGGCCACCGAGACCAATCCGGCCAAGGCGACCTTGGAGACCAAGTTGGAGGTCGTCAAGCACGTCATCGCCATCCGCCTCACGGAGGACCAGGCGGCAAAGGCGGCGGCAGCCAAGAAACTGGAGAAGGAAAAGCTGCTGGCAGTCCTGGGCCGCAAGCAGGACGCGGTCCTGGAAAACCTGACCGAGGCAGAGCTGCTGGCCCGAATCAACAACCTGTAGCCCGCCTACAATCAGCGTCTGCGAGCAGGCCCGCACATCGCCGAGAAGTACGGTCGCCATGCAAGACTTGCGCGACCAGGCCGGCGCCCACGGCCACTTCTCGGCGAACTCACATCGGTACGACAGCGAGCGCAACGCCCTCTCATCGGCTTCTTGTTTCATTGCGGTAAGACCGAGGCCCGGCCAGGCTTCTGTCTAGACGTCCGGGCTGTCGCTCTCACATCGGCTGCCCACTTCGGTGTGGCTCTCTTTTGGCCTGCGCAGTCCCGGTAGTCTGCGTCGAGGAACGCCCGCACCGCGTCGGTGGCCCGCGAGGTGATCAGTTCCAGGGCCTTGGTGTTGGTCTCGGTCGACCACTCCACGACGCCGTCCTCGTCGGCCAGCCGGCCGCCGAGGTGGGCGCGGCGCAGCGGAGGCGTTCCTGTACGGGATGGAAGAGGTCGCCGTCGAGGCCGCGCTCGACCTGGTATCTCATTCGACCTGAAGCAGTCCCGGAGGCGGCGCCGGCGAAGACGACCGGGTCGCGCAACCGGGCGTAGCCGAGCTCGGCACGCAGCGCCGCACCTGGCAGGTCGAGGCGGCCAAGGAGGTGCTGCTGCGGCACCGGGCTGCGGACACCCCGGTGGTGCTCGGCCGCGACGTCGGCGGCGCGGGGGAGCGGGTCAGGGTCGTGTGCCTCGCCGACCTCGACCCCGTCGAGGTCGACATGCGGACGTTGCTCATCGTCGGCTCCTTGCAGACCCGTGCCGTGGACCGCGGCGACGGCGTCCCGGTCGTCTACACGCCGCGCCGCTACCCCTGACCGGCCGGCGACTTCGTCAGGTACAGCGACAGGATCTCCGGCAGCGGCGCGGCCCCCGGCCCGCCGGCCTCGACCCATGCGGTCAGGTCGCCGATGACGGCGTCGTCGAGCAGGTAGCCGAGCCAGACGGGCCGGGCGCCGGCCCGCCTGGCGGCGGGCGTGGGGTGCACGACGACGATGTTGGACCGCTCGCACGCGTCGAGGCACCCGCTGACCCGCACCCCCGCCTGCCCGAGCGCCGCCCGTAGCCGGGCTACCTGCCCGGCGTGGTCCACGTCCGGGTGCTTGCGGGGCGAGCCGCAGCAGCAGTCCCGGCACACGGTCACCAGCGGTTGATCCATTTCCCGAGCCTATGCCAGCGCTCCTGTTGTCCTATAGTCCTACTGTCGTAGGACAAGAGAGAGGCGGGCCGGCGTGATCGAGTTCGTGCTGGACGGCCGGTCGAAGGTCAACACCTATGTGCAGCTCGTCCAACAGGTCAAACAGGCCCTGCGGGTCGGGCTGCTGGTGCCCGGTGACCGGCTGCCCAAGGTCCGCAACGTCGCGCAGTCCCTGGCCATCAACCCGAACACGGTGCTGAAGGCCTACCGGGAGCTGGAGCTCGAGGGGCTCGCCGAGGGGCGGCCGGGGGTCGGCACGTTCGTCACCGGCACCCTGGCCGGCGACTCCCTCGCCAACCAGGCCGACCTGCGCACCGAGCTGCTCGACTGGCTGCGCCGGGCCCAGGCGGCGGGCCTGAGCGACGAGGACGTCACCGCGCTCGTCGACACCACGATCCGCGCCGCGCGGCAGGCCGACGCCCTGCTGGAGGAGCTGGCATGAGAGGACACGAGATCGAGCACGTGCTGGAGGCCGACGGGCTCGGCAAGCGGTACGGGGCACGCTGGGCGCTGCGGGACTGCACCCTGCGGCTGCCGGCCGGCCGGGTCGCCGCGCTGGTCGGGCCCAACGGATCCGGCAAGTCCACGCTGCTGCACCTGGCCGTCGGCCTGCTGCGCCCCCGACGCCGGCGCGGTGCGGGTCTTCGGCAACACGCCGTATGAGAACACCGCCGCCCTCGCCGACATCGGCTTCGTCGCCCAGGACACCCCGCTCTACCGCGACTTCACCGCCGACGACCTCGTCACCATGGGCGGCAAGGTCAATCGGCGGTGGGACGCCACGCTCGCCCGGACCCGGCTTGCCCAGGCCGGCATCCCGCCCCGGATCCCGGTCGGCAAGCTCTCCGGCGGCCAGCGCGCCCAGGTCGCCCTCGCCCTGGCCCTCGCCAAGCGGCCCCGGCTGCTGCTGCTCGACGAGCCCGTCGCCAGCCTCGACCCCGTCGCGCGGCACGAGTTCCTGCGGACCCTGATGGGCGGCGTCGCCGAGTCCGGCACGACCGTGCTGCTCTCTTCGCACATCCTCGCCGACCTCGAGCACTCCTGCGACCACCTCGTCGTGCTCAGCTCCGGCGCCGTGCAGCTGTCCGGCGCCGTCGAGGACATCGTCGGCGAGCACCGGCGCCTGGTCGGCCCGCGGCACCACGGCGAGCCGATCGGCGGCGTGGCCGCCGTCGTCCGGGCCCGCCACACCGGCCGGCAGTCGACGCTGCTGGTGCGCGTCACCGGCCGGGTCACCGACCCGGCGTGGACGGTGCACGAGCTGACCCTGGAAGACCTGATCCTGGCCTACCTGTCCGACGGCGTCACGGAGGCCACCCACGAGGCATGGGGAGTCGCGGCATGATCTGGCTGACCTGGCGGCAGCACCGCAAGCAGGGCCTCTACACACTGCTCGGGCTGGTGGCCCTCGCCGCGTTCATCGTGCCGACCGGCCTGGCGATGCGCCGCGACCTCGACCGGCTCGTCGGGCAGCGCTGCGCGACCGGCGGCGAGCTGTGCGACCGCGGCGTCAACCAGTTCATCGACACCTACAGCCCACTGCTCCACGTTTCGGTGCTGCTCCTGGCCGTGCCGCTGCTCTTCGGTCTGTTCTGGGGCGCGCCGCTCGTCGCCCGCGAGATCGAGCAGGACACCCACCGCATGATCTGGACCCAGGGCATCAGCCGCCGGCACTGGGCCTGGACCAAGACCGGCCTCCTCGGCGGCGCGGTCGCCGTCCTCGCCGCCGGCTACGGCTGGGGCATTTCGTGGTGGTACGCGCCCCTGCAGATCCGCGAGAGCCGCTTCACCGAGGTCTTCTTCGACGTCCAGGGCGTCGTCCCGGTCGGCTACACGCTGTTCGCGGTCGCCCTCGGCCTGTACGCCGGCACCCTGCTGCCGAAGGTCATGTCCGCGATGGCGGTCACCCTGCCGGCCTACATCGCCGCGCGGCTCGCCGTCGGCATGTACGCCCGCCCCGCTTCATGGCGCCGCTCACCCGCAGCCTCGCGATCGACGACCACATCGACCTGATGACCGGCACCTGGCTGATGTCGACGGAGGTACGCCAGGCGGACGGCACCCGCGTCACCGGCGGCATGATGCTCTGCCGGCCGGAGGGCGACGGTGGTCTGTGCGCCGCGGCCCGGGAGATGGGCCTGCGCCCGGGGGCCTACAACTACCAGGTGTATCAGCCCGCGGGCCGGTTCTGGACCTTCCAGTGGATCGAGACCGGCATCTTCGTCGCGGCCGCCACGCTGCTCGTCTGGCTCGCGATCCGCCGCGTGCGCCGAATCGCCTGACCCCGGCCGGTGTGCGCGGACGCCCGCGCACACCGGAACCCGATCAGGGGCGGGCCAGGATCTCGCCGTGCAGGATGGACAGCCCAGCCGTGGTTGTTGGGCTGCGCCCGCCGGACGGGCGGGCGCAGCCGTTGTGCGGGGTTCCGCTAGTTAACCATCCGTGAAGAACAAGGCACGTAAATGTACATCTAACCCGTCGACACAGTAGGATTTAACGGCGACGGTACGTTGGGAGCCAACGGGGGTAGCGGGTGCTGAAGTCGCTGGTTGACGTTCGTCCGCTCCGGGAATCTGCCGCCTTCCGCAGGCTGTGGCTCGGGTCGACCGCATCGGGTTTGGGCAGCCACTTCACGTCCTTCGCCGTCGTCTACTACCTGTGGACGCAGACGCACAACGCAGCGATCGTCGGGCTGTCCGGGTTGTTCGCGGCGGTGCCGCTGATCTCCATTGCCCTGCTCGGCAGTGCCTTCATCGACCACATCGACCGCCGGCGTCTCGCCCTGCTTGTGACGAGCGCTCAGGCCGTCACGAGCGCGTTGATGGCGCTCGTCGCGGCCACCGCCAGCCGGGACGGGGTGTGGGTGATGCTCGCGCTCACCGCGGTCGCCTCCGCGTGTTCCGGTCTCGGGAACCCGGTGCTGCGCAGCATCGTGCCGGGATTGCTGCCCGCGGAGCGGCTGGCCGCCGGGTTGGCCCTGAATCACCTCTCCTTCCAGGTGACGCTGCTCGCCGGGCCGGTGCTCGCGGGTGTGGTGACCGCGGTATGGGGGATCACGTGGTGTTTCGTGATCGACGTGGTGAGCTTCCTCGTCGCGCTGGTCGGCATCGCCGGTCTGCCGGCCACTGGTAGGGCGACGACGACGAGCCGGCCCGGGATCGCGGCGGTCGCGGAAGGACTGCGGTTCGTCGCGCGGACCCCGGCCGTGCGGGGTGCGCTGCTCGCCGATCTGGCTGCCACGGTGCTGTCGATGCCGATGGCGCTGTTCCCGGTCATCAACGATCAGCGGTTCGGCGGGTCGCCGCAGGTGCTGGGGCTGTTGACCGCCGCGGTCGCCGCCGGTGGGGTGGCCGCCTCGGCGTTCTCCGGGGTTGTGACGAGGTTCGACCGGCCGGGCCGTGTCCTGCTGGTCTGCGGTGTGACCTGGGCGGTGGCGCTGGCGATCGCCGGGGCGGCGCCGCAGTTGCTGATCGTGCTGGTGGCGCTCGCGGTGGCCGGCGGCGCCGACACCTGGGCGGTGGTGTGCCGCGGCACCGTGGTGCAGTCCGCGACGCCGGAGTCGCACCGGGGCCGGATCTCCGCGGTCGAGCACGTGGTCGGCGTCGCCGGACCGCAGCTCGGCGGGGCCCGTGCCGGTCTGCTGGCCGCCGGGACCTCGGGCGGTGCGGCGCTGGTCATCGGCGGGCTGACCAGTCTCGCCGCCGTCGCGTTGATCGCCGCCATGACACCACAGCTCTGGGCGGCGCGGGCAACCGCCGATGAGCCTGAATATATCGACTGAGGCTGCTGCTGCGTTTCGACAATCGCTCGTTCCGTCGCCGATCCGTGCTTTTCGAAGCGGCGGCGTACATATTCCTGCCGCCGTACCGGAAATCGGGTCCGGTGTGGCGGCAAGGCCTTATTCTAGGCGATTGTTTATTCGACGGTGCTCGATCAATCTGGTCACCTGAGCTGTTCAGGAGCTACGCTCTGCATGCCGGAAGAGCGGTGATGGCCTTGCGGTGGCCGCCGGAATGTCGGCCTGGTTTGTCGCCTGGCGGCCGGTTGTTGGCGCAGGGCTGGCCTTCAACGAAATGCTGGTTATTCGGCCGAGGATGGCGCGGAATTGAGGGAGAGCATGGCGGTGTTCGATGACCTGCGAGACGCCGACCGATTCGATGCTGTTCTTACCTTCGACCTCGACGACGGTGACCCGTTTCAGGTGCCGATCGACCAGCTGATCGACTCCGTCTCACCGCGTCTCGGCGGGGTCAACGACGAACATGTGCGGGGACTCGCCGAGTCGGCGGTCGAATTGCCGCCGATCCTGGTGCACAGGCCCACGATGCGGGTCATCGACGGCATGCACCGGCTACGGGCGGCCGCCCTGATCGGCCGGCGGGAGATTCCGGTGCGATACTTCTCCGGCTCCGAGAAGGACGCCTTCGTGCTGGCCGTCCACGCCAACGTCGCGCACGGGCTGCCCTTGTCGCTGGCGGACCGGACGGCCTCCGCCGAGCGCATCATCGGTTCGCACCCGGAGTGGTCCGACCGGGCCGTCGCGGTCGCGACCGGGTTGTCCCACCAGACCGTCGGGCACATCAGGGGCCGTGCAAATGGAGACTCCGACCAGTTGCACACCCGCGTCGGCCGCGACGGCCGGGTGCGTCCGCTGGACAGCACCAATGGCCGGCGCATCGCCAGTGACGTGCTGCGCGATGATCCGTCCGCGTCCCTGCGGCAAGTCGCCCGGATCGCCGGCATCTCGCCCGGCACCGCCCGTGACGTCCGTGACCGCCTCGCCCGCGGTGAGGACCCGGTACCCAACCGGCAGCGCGCCGGCGGCAGCCGGCGGGCCGTGACCGCCGAACATCCCTTCGACAGCGTTCAGTCGGCCCGGATCATGTCTGTGCTGGAAAGCCTTCGCCGGGACCCGTCGCTGCGCCTCAAGGAATCGGGACGGGCCGTACTGCGGGTGCTGGGAGCGCACGCGGTCATCGCCGCCGGACCGCAGGCGTTCATCGAGGCCGTTCCACCGCACTGCGCCGGGCTGGTCGCCGACGTCGCGGCCGGCTACGCCGTCGCCTGGCAGCGGGTCGCCGACGTGATCCGACAGCGTGACAAGGCGTCGGCGTGAGCGGCCGGACGGGTCACCGGTTCGCACCCGCCGAGGGGATTGGCGGTGACACGCCAGGCGAGCCGGTCCGGGCGTACCGGTATCCGGACGGGCACATCGGCTGGCTGGTCACCGGCTACGCCGAGGCTCGGACGGTGCTGGCCGACACCCGGTTCAGCTCCCGGGCCGAGAGCAAGCGGGTGCCGGTCCACCGGCCCGGTGCCGAGCCGTTCATCGGGCAGCAGCCCCCGCCGGGCTGGTTCATCGACCTCGACCCGCCAGAGCACACCAGGTTCCGGCGCGCACTCATGGCCTGGTTCACCATGCGTCGTATTGAGCGGTTTCGCTCCGTTGTCGAACGGGTCGTCGAGGAGCACCTCGACGCCATCGCTCGTCTGCCGCAGCCGGTCGACCTGGTGGAGGCGTTCGCCTTCCCGGTGCCGCTGGCCGTGATCTGCCATGTGCTCGGCGTGCCCAACTCGAGCCACGAGCTGCTACGCCGGCACAGCAACACGCTGTTCAGCCTGGAGTCCTCGGCCGCCGACGGTACAGCGGCGATGCGGGCGCTGACGGAGCTCGTCGCCGACGTCGTCGCCCGCAAACGCCGACACCCCGGCGATGACGTGCTCAGCGCTCTCGCGGCGAACCTGCGTCACGACGAGGCCGCGGGTGCGGGCGTGCTGCTGCTCACCGCGGGGCACGAGACGGTGGCGAGCATGCTCGGCCTCGGTGTCCTCACCCTGCTTGACCGCCCCGAACTCCGCGACGCCCTGCACCCCGATACCGTCGGTGCCTTCGTCGAGGAACTGCTGCGCCATCTGTCGATCCTGCACCTGGGTGTCCCGCGCGGGGCGCAGCAGGACGTGACCGTCGGCGGCAAGCTGATCCGCGCCGGGCAAAGCGTCACGATCTCCCTTCCCGCCGGGAATCGGGATGCCGCACGCTTCCCGCAACCAGCCGTCTGCAACCCGCAGCGGCGCACCGCCGGGCACCTGGCGTTCGGCTTCGGTGTGCACCAGTGTGTCGGCGCGCACCTGGCCCGCCTCGAACTGAGCGTCGGATATCCGGCCGTCTTCCGGCGGTTCCCCACACTACGGCTTGCCGTCCCGGTCGACGAGGTGCCTATTACCCGGCACGGCGCGGTGTACGGGGCCGCTCGGCTTCCCGTCGTGTGGTGAGCGACCACCGGCCTGGCAATCGTGACTACATCGACAGAGAGGAATGTTCGGCAATGCGCTTGAACAGCTATGACGAGTGGAGCCCCCTCAAAGAGGTCATCGTCGGTTCGGCAGTCAACTACACGTCGCACGAACGGGAGCTGTCATTCGAGCTGTTCTTCCACGACAACCTGGTCCGGTCGGAGTGGTACTACCCGCGCCTGACAACGGCCGGGGCGCCAGTCGCGGCCGATCTGACCCGGTCCCCGATCAACCAGCGGTACGTCGACGAGCTCGTCGAGGATGTCGACGGGATCGCCAAGACGCTGGAGTCGCTGTCGGTGAAGGTGCACCGGCCGTTGGACGTCGACGCGTCCACCGCCGAGGTCCGCACGCCGGCCTGGAGTGCCTCGGTCGTGCCGCCGCTCAACGTCCGTGACAACACGCTCATCGTCGGCGACGAGATCATCGAGACGCCACCGATGATCCGGTCGCGGTACTTCGAGACGCAGTTCCTGAAGCCGGTGTTCGCCGAGTACTTCCGCCGCGGCGCCCGGTGGACGGTCATGCCGCGGCCGTTCATGACCGATGCGTCGTTCGACCTGTCCTACGCCCGGTCCTCGGCGTCGGCCGGCGGACCGACCGAACCCATCCAGGAGCCGCGGGAGTCACCGTACGACGTCGGCTTCGAAATGCTGTTCGACGGCGCACAGGTGCTGCGTCTCGGCCGCGACCTCGTGGTGAACATCTCCACGCAGAACCATGCCCTGGCCGTTGACTGGCTCGAGCGTCACCTCGAGGGACGATTCCGGATCCACCGGGTGCACCGCCTCAGTGACAGCCACATCGACAGCATGGTGCTCGCGCTGCGGCCGGGGACGTTGCTGGTGCGGTCGCCGAAGGTGCTCGATCAGCTACCGGCCGGGCTTCGCAAGTGGGACCTCATCGTCCCGCCACCGCCGGAACGCAACAACTTCCCGCAGTACGGGCAGGACGACCTGCTGCTCACCAGTCTCTTCATCGACCTCAACGTGTTGTCGGTCAGCCCGGACACAGTGCTGGTCAACGAGGCGTGCCCGGAGCTGATCCGCACGCTTGAACAGCATCGGTTCACCGTGGTGCCGGTCCGGCACCGCCACCGGCGACTGTTCGGCGGAGGGTTTCACTGCTTCACCCTGGACACCGTCCGCGAGGGCGGACCCGAGGACTACCTCGACTGAAACCCGGAAGGGACGGGACCTGCGCCATGTCATCGACTGACCCGGTCCGGCCGCGGCTCATTGGCGTCGGGACCGCGGTTCCGCCGGTCTCCTACACGCAGGACAGGCTGCTGGACATCTTCGGCATCGCCGATGCGAAGGTTCGCGGTGTCTTCATGAACGGCGGGATCCGGCGCCGCCACCTGAGCCTTGCCCCCGCCGGCGCGGACGGCCGGCCCGGTCCGGAAAGCCAGGGAGATCTGCTTCGCAAACATGTCGCGGTCGGCGTCGAGATCGGCCGGGCCGCCTTGGATGCGTGCCTCGCCGAGGCCGGCGCCACCCGCGCCGACGTTCGGTACCTGTGCTGCGTGTCGTCGACCGGCTTCATCACGCCGGGCCTCAGTGCGTTGTTGATCAAGGAGCTCGGGCTGGCCACCGATTGTGCCCGCCTGGACGTCGTCGGCATGGGGTGCAACGCGGGGCTCAACGGCCTCGCTGCCGTCGCCGGGTGGACCGGGACGCACCCGGGGTCGCTGGCCGTGATGTTGTGCGTCGAGGTCTGCTCGGCGACCTACGTGTTCGACGGCACGATGCGCTCGGCGGTGGTCAACAGCCTTTTCGGTGACGGGGCGGCCGCGCTGGCCGTGGTCGCCGGTGAGGACGGTGCCGGCCCGGTTGTGCTGCGGTCCGCGAGCCGGATCATTCCGGAGGCGGTGGACGCGATGCGGTACGACTGGGACGAGCACTTCGGCAGGTTCAGCTTCTATCTCGATCCTGACATCCCGTACGTGATCGGTGCCCACGCCGAGGGTGCTATCCAGGCACTGCTGCACGGCACCGGACTGCACCGCTCCGACATCGCGCACTGGGTGGTGCACTCCGGCGGCCGGAAGGTCATCGACGCGGTCCGGGTCAACCTCGGCCTCACCCGGCACGACCTGCGCCACACCCTCGACGTGTTGCGCGACTACGGCAACCTCTCCAGCGGCTCCTTTCTGTTCTCGTACCGCAACCTGGTCCGCGAGCGGGCACCCGAACCCGGCGAGCACGCCGTGGCGATGACGATGGGACCAGGCTCGACGATCGAGGCCGCACTGCTGCGGTGGTGAGACGGTCCAGGCCGCGCTGGTGCGCGGGTGACCAGCCGGTCAGCGGCAGCGCCTCGTCTTCGCCGAACAGATGCAGTAGCGTCGATGTCGACGTTGAAGGGCTTACGGCCCAGCGATTTCGCCGACGTCCCTCCCACCGCCGGTCTGTCTCCATAGGACGGTTGCTGGGCAAATGCCGTTTGAGAAATCGTTCGAAGGCGAGGCACGCATGGACGTCGAAGCCGAGATCAAAAGGCTTCTGGTGACGGACCTTTTCGTCCAGGTCCCGGAGCAGCACATCGGGGCCGACGCAAGCCTCCGGGACGTGCTCGGGCTGGACTCGCTGGGCTTCCTGGAGCTGCGGGTGCAATGCGAGAACCGATTCGGCGTGACGATCGACACCGACGACTTCACCCAGGACAACTTCGCAACCGTCGGCCGATTGGCAGGACTCGTGCACCGGCTGCGCGCCGCCTCGCTGGTCACCGGCGCCTGAACCGGTGTCGCGCCCTGCGGGACGCCAACTCGACGCGATGGAGGAGCTGTTGGACATCGACGGTGCGCTCGTGCCGGAGCACGAGCTGGACCTGCTGCTTCGGGGCCGTGCGCTGCACCTCAATCATTACGGCGAGACCGGACTGCCGTTCGCCGCCACCGGCGCCGCCGACCTGGTTCACCAGTTCGTCGAGCTCGAGGGCCCGAACCGCGGCCGGGCGCTCGATGTACTGGACGCGAGCGGCGGTTACGCCAGTGCCAGCCTGGGCGCCGGCCATGACGTGGCCGAGCACGCGTTGCGCCGTGCGGTACGCGCCTGCGGTCACGCCACCGATGAGCTCGCCGCGCTGGAACGCTCCAGGCTGCTCGTCGAGCTGTTCGACGACGGGGGTCTGTTCACCGAGCACTTCCCGGCCGGGGAGTACCACGTGAGCGGGCGCAACTCCGGCTCCGAAGGGATGGAGCTGGCGCTACGGCTGGTGCTGGAGGCACGGATCGACCGGCGGCGGCTGCGGCCGTCCCCGGAACTCGGCCATCGCGACCGGATTCTTGCCTTCGAGGGTGCCTGGCACGGCTGGACCGCGGGCCTGGTGCCACTGCTCAACCGGCGACACTATCGGTTCGGGCTACCCGGTCCCGCCCCGGACGGGCCGTACGGGCTGCGGGTGGATCACATCCCCTTCGCCGATGCCGAGGCGCTGGACGGGTACCTCGCCGAACACGGCGAGCAGCTGCTGGCCGTGATCGTGGAGCCGGTGCAGGGCGACGCCGGCATCCAGGTGCCCCATGACGGCTACCTGCGCTGCCTGGCCCGCGCCACCCGTGCCAGTGGTGCGTTGCTCGTGGCCGACGAGGTGCTGACCTTCGCCAAAACCGGGCGGTTCTTCGCCATGGTCGACGACGACGGCCCGATCCCGACCGACGTCACGGTGATCGGCAAGAGTCTCGGCATGGGAGTCCTGTCGACCGCACTGGTGATCGCCCGGCGAGGCTTGGCGCCCCGGCCGACCGGCGCGATCTCGACGTCGGATCTCCGCCCGCTGACCTGTGCGGTGATCGGCGACGGGCTGCGGCACATCGTCACCGAAGGTCTGCTCGCACAGTCCTCGTCCACGGGCCGGGTGCTGCACGAACTCTTGGTCAATGAGCTGGTCGAGGCCTTCCCCGACCTGTACCGGCAGGCGCGTGGCGTCGGCCTGCTGCGCGGCGTCGAACTGACCGAGGCGGCCGCCGCCCGGCTGCCCCTGCTACGCGCCCACCTCATCCGCGCCGGCGTCTACGTCGAGTTCATGGCCGGTGCCGGCCGGCGGTCCAACGGCCGGCGCTACGTGCATCCGACGTTGCGCCTCACCCCACCGCTGATTGCGGGGCCGAAGGATGTCGAGCAGATCGTCGAGCGGATTGTCGCCGGCTCGAGGCGGGCCCGGGCCGACCTGTGACGACTATCGCGCACAACCCGTTTCTGTACAGGCACATCGTGCAGCACGTCGACGTGGACGACTCCGGCGTGATGCACTTCAGCCGGTACCAGACGCTGGTGGAGTTCACGCTGCTGCGCGGCCTGGCCGTGATCGGCGTGGGACTGCCCGAGCTGCGCTCGGCCGGGGTCGACCTCGTGTGCACCGAGGCGACGGCCCGCTACCTCGGCTCCGCCCGGTTCCTCGAGGATCTCATCGTTACCGCACGCATCCCGCGGGTCGGTGTCTACCGCAGCCACATCGAGGGGACGGTGGCGCGCGAGTCGACCGGCGGGGTACCGATCGCACTGAGCGAGGTCAGCCTGGTGGTTGGGGTGGTGTCCATTGTGGACCGTCGTCCCGCACCGATGCCGGGTCCGATCAGCAGGATCCTCACCGCCGTCACATCCGATGGAGGTTCTCGATATGAGCGTCACGAACGGCGCGCCGGTCACCTTGACCGCCCCGCAACGAACCCCACGCACGCTCGGCTTCACCGATCTGAAGCAGTGGCTTCGGCACCGGCATCCGATGATCTACCTGGACCGGGTGCTGGACTATGAGCCCGGCGAGTTCCTGCACAGCCTGCTGCTCGTCTCCGGACAGACCGACGCGATCGCCGGCCACTTTCCGGAGCGGGCGATCTTCCCGGCCAGTCACCTGACGCAGGCGTTCGCACAGTCAGGCATCGTGTTGTTCCAACTGAGCACCACGGCACTGACCGAGGACGAATTGACGTTGATCGGCGCGATCCAGTCCCGGTTTGTCAAGATCGTCGTGCCTGGCGACGTCGTGCGCTTCAACGTCACCGCTGAGTCGCTGCGCCATAACCTCTTTACGTTCTCGGCGAACGTCAGCGTTGAAGGCGCGAACGTGGCCCACTTCCGCGGGACGCTGGTGCGCATGGCGATCGAAGACCTCGGCCGGCAGTTGTGGTGAGTACCGACGCCGTCGCGGTCACCGGTGTCGCCTGGGCGACCGGTCTGGGCTGCGGGCAGGAGCCGGTGTGGCGCAGCCTCACCGAGGGCGGCACCGGTGTCCGGCCGGTGCCCTCCACCCGGACCCTGCGCAGCGACCTCGCCACGGTCGTGCCCGACCTGCCGGCGGACTCGGCACCGGCGGACCGTCAGATCGCCCTGACCGCACGGACCATGGTGTCCTGCCTCCAGGACGCCGGTCTCGACCCCGGCGACAGACGGATCCGAGCGGTCCTCGGCACCAGCTACGGCGCCCACCTCGACGAGCCGGACACGGCGGAGCTGTCCTCGTGGGCGACCCGCGCGACGGCCTGGGCCGGCCTGCAGCACCGGCCGACGGTGGTGACGACCGCCTGCTCCTCCGGTTCGGACGCCATTCTGCTGGCCCGATCGCTTATCCGCGCCGGCGCTGCGGAGATCTGTCTGTGCGGCGGCGCCGACATCCTGACCACCGGCAAACGGCTCGGACACTCCGCGCTGGGCACCATCTCCCCGGATGGTCTACGAGCATTCGACATCTCCCACAACGGCACCGTCTTGGGCGAGGGGGCCGGCTTCCTCGTGCTGGAAACGTCCGGGTCGGCGCGCCGGCGCAACGCCCGGATCCACGGCTACCTGACCGGCGCGGGATCGGCGAACGAGGCCGCCGGCGGCGTCGCCCCAGACCCGACCGGTCACAGCCTGAGCCTCGCCGTCCACCGTGCACTGCGCGGCGACGGCACAACCCCGCGCGACGTCAGCGTGATCAATGCGCACGGCTCCGGCACGCCGCTCAACGACATGGTCGAGGCCACCACATACTCGGCGCTGTTCGGCGAGTCCGAGGTCCGACCGGTCATCTTCGCCACGAAGGGAGCGTTCGGTCACACCCTCGGCGCGACCGGCGCGCTGGAAGCCATCGCCACGCTCCAGGCACTGCGGCATCGGCAGGTCCCCCCGATCACTGGACTGGACCGGGTGCTGCCGCAGCTGCGGCTGCCGATCGCGGTCGGCGCGCCGACCCCGATCGGTGCTGGCCTCGGCCTCAGCGTGACGCTCGGGTTCGGCGGCTTCACGACCTGTCTGGCATTCGCCGGGGCCGACCGGTGAACAGCCTCGGCGAGGTCGACGGCGTCGAGGTTCTCGGCCGCGGTCAGGCCCGCAGCGACGAGCAGGGCTCAAGGCCGGGTCGGCCGTCGTTCTACGCTGACCCGGTCTCGTGGCTGGTCGCCGACGCCATCGGGCAGGCCGCCGAGCAGGCCGGCACGCGGGACCTGGCCACACCCGCGCAGCGGGACACCGTGGCCGTGATCACGATGAGCGAGCACTGCACCCTGGACACCATTCGTACTCTCGCCGCCGAGGTCCAGGCGGGACGGGTGTCGCCACTGCGCTTCGCCGGCGCGAATCCGGGTGTGGTCAGCGCCCTGCCCGGCCTGCTGCTGGGCTTCCGCGGTCCGAGCCTCACGCTGTCGATGAGCCCGTCCGACGCGCTATCGGTCGCGCTGATCGTCGCCCGGTCGTGGCTGGAGGACGGGCATGCCGACCGCGCCGCCATCGCCGCGCACACCGTTGAGGCCGGCGTGCACGTCGTCACCGCCGCCGTCGTGCGCGCGCCGCGGAGCACCGCGTGATGACCCACGCCGGGCCGCTGGCCCTCGCCAGGGTCGACAGGCTCCTCGCCGACGCGGTGCATGCCGGGCCCCAGCCGCACCCGGTACCCACGCCGGTCGCGGACCTCGCCTGGGCGATGCGCCACCTGCCGCCCGGCGGTGCGGTGCTCATCGCGCTGCCGAACGGCGCGGATCTCCTCGCCGTGCTCTTCGCGGCGCTGCAGGCCGGTGCCGTCCCCGTCCCGATCTCGGCGTCGGCGCCGCCGGCCCGCATCCAGGACATCGCCCACCGCATCGGTGCCGTCGCCCTCGCCGTCCCCCGGTCGACGACGGCGGCCTACGCGAGGTCCGGCCGCTCGCTCGGCCCGCGCGTCCACCTGCACACGTTGCCCGCTGCGCTGGATCGCCCCGGCCGCTACCAGCCCGGCCAGCTCATCCTCATGACCTCCGGCACCTCCGGGATCGCCACCGGGTGCCTGCACGTCGTCGATTCGCTGCTGCGCAACGCGGCCCGGCACGCCGCCGCGATCGGGCAGCGCCCCGGTGACCGGGTGCTGGTCAACCTGCCGCTGCACTATTCTTACGCGCTGGTCGCCCAGGCGTTCGCCGCGCTGCAGCAGGACGCCACGCTGGTGCTGAGCGGCCCGCCGTTCACGGCCCCGGCCTACCGTGACACCGTCCGCGTGCACGGTGTCACGGTCTCGTCGCTGACCCCCGTACTGGTGCGGGCGCTTGGAACTGACGGCGGACCGCGCCTGCCGTCGACGCTGCGGACGCTCACGGTCGGCGGTGAGGCGCTGCCACCTGAGGACACCGCCCGGATCCTGCGGGACAATCCCGGGCTTGAGCTGTACCTGACCTACGGGCTGACCGAGGCCGGGCCCCGGGTCTCGACGCTCGCGGCGCATGAGGAACCGGACCGCGCCGCCTCCGTCGGACGACCGCTGCCGGGCGTCGAGGTCTCGCTGCGCCGGGAGGACCCCGGCGATCGAGTCGGGGAGCTGGTGATCGACACCGACACTGCGTTGCTGTGCCGGGTGGGCACCGGCAGCGACCGCGGTGAGCGCGTGCCGGGCGGCATCCGCACCGGCGACCTGTTCGAGATCGACCCTGACGAATACCTCTACTTCCGGGGCCGGCTGACCGACTTCATCGTCGTGCACGGCGAGAAGGTGGCCCTGCCATCGGTCCGGGCGACTGCGGAACGCCTGCCGGGGGTCGTGCGCGCCACGACGAGGGTGCACCGCGCCGCGGACGGCACCCGGTTCGCGCTGTCAGTGTTCGTCGCGGGCCGCACCGCGCCCACGGCCGAGGACATCCGGCGCGACCTGCGCAGGGTACTGCTGCGCGCGGAACAACCGGACAGCATCGAGGTCCACACCGCCACCGCGGTCGAGTGGCACAAGTGATCGCACCCGGCTGAGAAAGGGAAACTGATGATCGAGCCTCAGGTCACAGGGACCGTGCTGGCCCTGTTCGACACTCAGGTCGCCGCGAGTCCGGACCGGACCGCGGTGCGCTGGGACGGCGGGTCGACGACATACGCGCAGCTGCGGGCCCGCTCGCTCGCGGTCGCCGCCACGCTCGCCGAGCAGGGCGTGGGGCCGGGGGACACCGTCGGTCTCCTCGCGCGTCGCTCGACGGACCTGGTCGTGGGTATCCTCGGCGTCTTCCGCGCCGGAGCCGCCTGCGTCCCGCTGGATGCCGGCTACCCCGCGCAGCGGCTGCGGTACATGTGCGCGACCGCCGACGTTCGGGTGTGGCTCGGGCACGCGGAGCTGCTGCACCGGGTCGGCGCTCCGGCACCGGTCGCCGAGATCGGCGCCCTGACCGTCAGCCGGCACGACACCGGTGCGGTCCGCATACCGGCGCCGGCGGTGCTGGACCCGGGCAGCCTCGCGTACATCGTCTACACGTCCGGCTCCACCGGGCGGCCGAAAGGCGTCATGTACGAGCACCGCAACCTCGCCAACCTCATCACCTGGCAGATCGCCGACAGCGGCTGCGGGCACGACACCAGGACCGCCCAGTTCTCCCCGGCGTCGTTCGACATCGTGTTCCAGGAGGTGTTCAGCACCCTCGGCGCGGGCGGCACCCTGGTGTGCCTGACGGAGGGCGAACGGCTCGACCCCGAGCTGCTCGTGGACGTGATCGCCCGGGAACGGCTCAACCGGCTGTACATGCCGTTCGTCGCCATCCAAGCGCTGGCTCGGTACGCCGAGGAGCTCACCCCGGACCGGCATCCGCTACGCGAGATCATCACCGCCGGCGAGCAGGTCCAGTGCGGCGAGCACATCCGCGGCCTGTTCCACCGTCTCGACCGATGCCGTCTGGTCAACCAGTGGGGTACGACGGAGACTCACGTGACGACCAGCAACACCCTGCCGGAGCGGGTGTCGGACTGGCCGCTGTTGCCATCGATAGGCACCGCGATCCGTGACTCGGCCGTGACCGTGCGGGACGAGCACGGCCGCATGCTGCCCGACGGCGAGGTCGGCGAGCTGTGGGTGACCGGCAGCTGCGTCGGCCGCGGATACCTCGGCGCGGCCGGACGCCCTGGCACCGGGTTCCTGCCCGATCCGCTCGCCCCCCAGGTCCCCGCGTACCGCACCGGCGACCTGGGCAGGGTCGGGGCAAACGGCGACCTAGAGTTCCTCGGCAGAATGGACAGCCAGGTCAAGGTCCGCGGCTTTCGGATCGAGCTCGGCGAGGTCGAAGCGAACCTGAACGCTCTGCCGGATGTGCTCGAGTCCGTCGTGGTCGTCATGGGTGACGACCCGGCGACCCGCTACCTGCAGGCGTACGTGGTGCCGGCCGGGCCGCAGACGCGTGGCCGGGATGTGCTCGCGGCGCTGCGCGGCACGCTGCCCGCGTATCTCGTGCCGTCCCGTGTCGTGCTGACCGGCCAGCTGCCGCGGACCCTGAGCGGCAAGGTGGACCGCCGGGCCGTCGCCCAGCTCGACACCGTCGGCAGGTGAGCACGGTGAACCCCGCGCTGGACGGTGAGGCGCCGCTGTCCGACCGGAACAGCCGCACCGGCCCGTCGGCGCGACTGACCGTGCCGCTGCCGGCGCTGACCGAGCGACGGACCCGCCCCCGCGCGGACGCTGAGACCCTCTTGGTGGCCGCCTGGGCGCTGCTGCTGGCCCGGACCACGCTGCGCAGCCCGGTGCGATTCGGGCTCGTCACAGCGGCTGGCGCGCAGGTCGCCACCGTTGCCGTCGACGGCGCCGAGACCGTCGAAGCGTGGCTGCGCGCTGTTGCCCGCCACCGTGCGGCGACGCAGACCGCAGCGGTGCTCCCGGCCACGGTGCTCATCACGACCAGGGTGGCATCGGTACCGGTCGGCGCCGCGCTGGTGCTGCATGCGCGACTGGACGCCACGCCGCACGTCGTCGTGCAGTACTCGACCGGCCGCCACAGCCCGGGCCGAGCCCGGCTGATCGGTGCCCTCCTGGCCGGGCTCGTCGCCGACCTGGCGGCGGCCGGGAGCAACGATCCGGTGGCGGGAGTCGGTGAGGGGCGCGGGGTGCGGCTGGACGCTGCGCTGCCACCGGTCGCACATCGGCCGGTCGTGGACACCGTCCTGCATAACGGCACGGTGTTCGCCGGGTCCGTGGCGGTGCGCACTGACCGGAACCGGGTCACCTACGCCGAGCTGGCGGCGCAGGTGACCGACGCCGCGGCGAGCCTTGCCGCAGCCGGGATACGCGCAGGCTCGCGGGTCGTGCTCCTCGGGCGTCCGACCTCGGGATGGGTGGCGATGTTCCTGGCCGTCCTGCGGCTGGAGGCGGTCATCGTGCCGCTAGACGCGACGCTTCCCTCCCCGAGGCTCGCCGAGCTGGTCGGCACGGCACACGCCACCCATGTGATCACGACCGGTGGGGCGGCGGCGTGGCTGACATCGTGGGGGAAGCGGCCGCCGGTCGACGTCAACGGCTGGCAGGTGGTGACTGCGGCCATGGCACAGGGGCTGACGCTCACGGGCGAGCCCGCCCGCGACGCGGCGTACATCGTCACGACGTCCGGCAGCACCGGCCGGCCCAAGGCGGTCCTCGGCAGCGGCCGCGGCCTGGCCGCGTTCCTCGACTGGGAGGCACGTCTGCTGCAGGCGGGGCCCGATGACCGGTGCGCCCTGCTCACCCCGCCGCACTTCGACGTCGCGTTCCGCGATCTGCTGCTGCCGCTGACCGCCGGTGCGACCCTTTGCCTGCCGGAGACCACCGCCAACCCGCCGGACACTGTGCTGGAACTCCTCGACCGGCACGCGGTGACCATCCTGCACGCGGTGCCGTCACGGGCCGCGCACTGGGCGGCGGCCGACCGGCGGCGTCTGCCGGCGTTGCGGGCGGTCCTGTTCGCCGGCGAGCAGCTCACCGCCGCGGTGGTGCGCCAGTGGCGCGAGCTGGCTCCGCACGCCCGCGTGGTCAACCTCTACGGTCCTTCGGAGACGACACTGGCCAAGCTGTTCCAGGTCGTCGGCGACGTGTCCGGACCGATCCCGGTTGGCCGGCCGATTCCTGGCGCCGCCGCGCGGATCATGCGCGCGGGGGGACGCACCTGCGCCGCCGGTGAGATCGGTGAGATCGTTATCGAGACCCCGCTGCGTGCGCACGGATACCTGCCCCCGCCCGGCACTACGGTGCTGGACGCGCAGTCCGGCCAGCCGTTCTGGACCGGCGACCTCGGCGTCGTCAACCTCGACGGGGCCGTGGAGCACCTCGGCCGCCGCGACACCCAGGTGAAGATCCACGGTGTCCGGATCGAGCTCGCCGAGGTCGACGCCCGCCTGCGGGTCAGGCCCGACGTCCTGGCGGCGGCCGCCGCGGTGCTGCACACCCCGGCCACCCGGCTGGTCGCCGCTGTCCGGCTCACCCCGCGTCCCGGCGCCGAAGTCGTGCACCGGTGCATGGCATTGCGCGCGGAGCTCGCGGCCGAACTGCCGGCCGCCATGGTCCCGTTGCATATCGAGGCGGTCCCGGAGATCCCGACAACCACCACCGGCAAGATCGACCGCGAGGGTGTCGCCGCGCTCGTCGCCGACCGTCTCGCGGCGTCCGAGCGGGACGGCCGATCGGGCGCGGCGCAGCGCGGCCCCGCCGGCTACGACCCGACCACCCGCCACATCGCGCTGATCTGGTCGGAGGTGCTAGGCGTCGACCCGCCCGCGGGGCAGGACGACTTCTTCGACCTCGGCGGCGACTCGGTCCGCCTGTCGCAGGTCCAGCACCTGCTCGAGGACCGGCTCGGCGTCGAGGTCGACCCGCTCGATCTGTTCAGCGCACCGACCCTTGACGAACTCGCCGAGGTCGTGCGCATCCGACTCGGTCACAGGAGCCATTGATGTCCGATGTGCGATGGTTGCACCCGCCACAGCATGAACCCGGCCCGGCGCTGATCTGCTTCCCGGTCGCCGGCGCCCCGTATTCGAGCCTGCGGTCCTGGTATTTGACCCCGGCCCCGCCCACCGGACCGTCCGTGCACGTCGTGTCGCTGCCCGGACGCGGCCGGCGGGTCCGGGAACCGGCGTACACGAGCATGAAGCCCCTAATCGACGACGTCGCCGAGGCGCTGGCGCCGGTGTTCGATCAGCCATTCGCGCTCTACGGTCACAGCATGGGCGCGTTGTGCGCGCACGCCCTGGCGGTGCACCTGCACCGGGCCGGCAAATGCCGCCCGGTGCAGCTGTTCGTGTCCGGTCAGGTCGCGCCGCACGTGCGGACACCGCTTCGAGTTGAGTCCATGAATGACGCCGCACTGGCGCAATTCCTCACGGTGCACGACATGCTCCCCGCGGCGGTGCGCGCCGAGCCGGACCTGGCCGCGCTGGTCCTCACCGCCATCCGCGCGGACCTGCGCGTCTGCGACACCTACACACCCGTGCCGGGCGAGCCGCTGGACGTGCCGATCACCGCGTTCACCTCCCGCGGCGACACGCTCACCGATCCGGCCGGTGTCGCGATGTGGCGCAGTCATACCACTGCAGCGTTCACCAACGAACACATCGAAGGGTCACACATCCTGACCGACGACGAAGCACACGTGATCCTGGACCGGATCCGCGCGGCGTGGCGGGCTCGGGTGCCCGCACGGGCTCGCCGGAGTGCAGCGGAGGTGACGGCATGAGTGGCCGGCTGTGGTCGCTGCTGGAGACGGCGGCGCACACCCACCCGGACGCGGTGGCCGTCCGGGACACTGACCCCGCCCGCACACTGACATACCGGGCGCTGTTCGACGCCGCCGCCGCGCAGTCCGCGGCCCTCGCCGCCGCCGGGGTCACCGCCGGGGACGTCGTGGCCGTGACGATGCGCCGGTCACCGCGCGAGATCGTGGCGGTCCTCGCCGTCCTTCGCCTCGGCGCCGCGTTCACCGGCCTGGATCCGCAGACGCCACCGCTACTGGCGGCCGAGACCCTCGAGCGGTCCGGGGTCGGCGTGGTGCTCGGCGACGCCGGCCGGCTGGCCGCGTTTACCGACGCGGTCCGGGGCCGGCTGGTGATCCCGGCCGTTGTCCCCGGCCCGGACCCCATCGCCGCGGCCCCGCCGCCGGCCGAGCCGGACGACTCGGCCGCCGCCTACGTCATCTGCACGTCCGGGGCGGCCGGCCCGGTCGAGGCGATCCCTGTCAGCCGGGGAACGCTCGTCCGGCTTGCCGCCCTGGCCCATCCGGCCGCCGCGCGGCGGGTGGCGCGGATCGGCGGGCTGGCCGAGCCGTTCACCGCCGCGGAGATCTTCGCAGCGCTGCTGGCCGGCGGCGTCGTCGAGGTGCTCCCCGCCACGGCCGGCACGCCGGATGCCCTCGCGGCGATCATCGAGCAGCGTGGCATCACCGCGCTGTGGCTGGCACCCGGGGTGTTCCGGCAGACCGCCGAATTCCAGCCGGCCGCCCTGCGGGGTGCTGTGCAGGTGTTCACCGGAGGTGTCCCAATCGCCGCGGAGGTGGTTCGCCGGCTGCTGCGAGAGGCACCGCAGCTGTGCGTGACCACGGTGTATGGCCTCGACGAGCCCGCCGCGGAACTGACGGTCAGCCACCTGCACGACGTCGCGGAGGTTACCGATCCGCGCCCGGCCGAACCGGAGCAGGCAAACCAGGAACACCATCGCAGCCGGGTCGTGGTCCAGGACGTGATCGTGGACACCGAGCACGTCGCCGATGTGCTGCGGCGGCACCCGCTGGTGCGGGCGGCCGCCGTGGTGAGCGCACCAGGTGATCGGCTGCTGGCCGGGGTCGTTCTCGCGGACGGCGACGACCCCCACGACATCGGCGCCGTGCGCGCGTTCGCCGCGGAGCGGCTGCCAGCCGGCGCGGTGCCCGCCCTGTGGGTGGCGCTCGCCGAGGTGCCCCGCACCGCGGGCGGGCCGGTCGATGCCCGCCGGCTGGTCGACCTCGCCACCGCCACGGACCCGGTTCGGCGACTCGCGCGGCACCGAGACAGGTCCGCGGCACCCACCACATCAGTGCCCGTTGCGCCGTCGCGCGCGGCCGGCATCGAGCAGATCGTGCGATCCATCTGGCAGACCGTGCTCGGCCACGCCGACTTCGACGCCGAGGAGGAGTTCTTCGATGTCGGTGGCACGTCACTGCACCTGCTCGAGATCCGCGCCCTGCTGCGGCGGCGGATCGCCGGGGTCGAGGTGCGCATCGACGACCTTTACGCCCACTCGACAATCGCCAGTCTCACCGGCCATCTGGCGGCGGCCACCGCGAAGGGATCGAGGTGAGCGATGTCCGGCATCCGACTTCGCGTCCCCGCGCCCGTGCGTCCCGGTGGGACGATCCGGGTGGTGAGCCCGACCGGGCCCAGCGTCGTCGATCTGCCGCAGCGCGCCCGCCGCGGCGAGGAGGCGCTGCGAGCCCTCGGCTACACCGTCACCTACGGGCGTTACGCCCGTGACATCCCTGACGACGGCACCCGGGCCGGTGATCCCCGGCGCCGGGCCGCCGACCTCACCGAGGCTTTCGAGGACCCGGCGGTCGATGCCGTGCTCGCTGCCGACGCCGGCGCGTTCAGCCGTGATCTGGTCGCACATCTTGACCCGGCGGTGTTCCGGCGCCACCCGAAGCCGTTCGTGGGCTTCTGCGACAACGTGTTCATCAACCAGTTCCTCGCCTCCGCCGGCGGGCTGAGCTCCCTGTACGGCTGCGCGCTGATCCCGTCGCTCGGTGAGCCGCACGACGCCTTCCCGGAGACGTCGCGGTACCTCGGCGAGGCGTTGGACAGTACCCGTCGGCTGGTCTGCGACCCGGTGCCGACCCGGACCGGCGAACGGGTCAACTGGTACGCGGCGGACGACACCGGCGCACCCAGATACCGGGGAGTGCGCGGCGGCTGGACGTGGGTCTCACCCGGCCGGGCGCGCGGCCGGCTGCTCGGCGGGGAGATCACCCTGTTGCCGCAGCTCATCGGCGACTTCGACCTGAACCTGGACGCGGCGGTGTTGTTCTGGCACAACGCGTTCAACGGGTCGCAGCCGTATGAGTCGCTGTACCGGCTCGCCGGCCACGTGGACCTGACCCGGCTGGCCGGCATGATCGTGGGGGCACACCCCAGGATCGCACCGGTCCAATGGGCCGCCACCGTCGGTGACCTGCTCGACGAGCTCATTCCCGACGCCGGCTACCCGGTGGTTGTCAATGCCGACATCAGCCACCTCAGTCCATCGTGGACAGTCCCGTACGGCGAGGAGGTGATCTTGGATTCCGCCGCGGGAATCGTGTTCCCGCGGGAGTCCTCGTCATGAGGCGGCACACGACAGCGGCACCACAGCACACCGCACCGAAGGAAGACATCATGGACACCGAACTTCGTCCCGGTACGGAACCGGGCGCACTCGGCCTGCAGCTCACCGTCGCCGGCGGACAGTCCTTGCCGGCCCTCACCACCGCGGTGAACGACCTGCGCCGCCGCGCCGAGCAGCAGACCGCCGCGCCGGTGCTTACGCTGCGGCTGAACACCACGGGCCAGTCCGGGCGCGGCTGGCCCGGCCCCGTCGGCATCCAGGACATCAATCGCTGGGAGCGGGCGCTGCGCGGCCTGGAGCGCTGCGGCGCGGTGAGTCTCGCGGTCGCCGGCGGCACCTGCGTCGGTCCCGCCCTCGACCTACTGCTGGTCGCCGACTACCGTATCTGCGCCGCGGACCTGCGACTGCTGCTGCCGGTCAACGACGGGCAGATGTGGCCCGGTATGGCGCTGCACCGCCTCGCGCAGCAGCTGGGCCTCGCGCGGGCCCGGCAGCTCGTGCTGTGGGGCACCGACCTGACCGCGGAGACGGCGCTGCGCGACGGGCTCGTCGACGAGATCGCGGCCGACCTGGACGACGCGGCCGCGGTGGCCGTGGTGTGGCTCGGCCGGACCGCCGCGCCGGAGCTGGCGGTCCGCCGAGCGCTGCTGCACGACGCCGGGCACACCGGCCACGACGACGCGCTGGGTGCCCATCTGGCCGCCTGCGACCGGGAGCTGCGCCGGCTGCGCTCCGCTGCGGGCGGGCAGTGACATGGGCGCCGTCGCGACCGCCGCGCCGGACCTGGGGACCGGCGTGGCGGCGCTGCGCCGCCTTGCCGAGGACGTCGAGCGGCGGGTCCTGAGCCTGCCGGCGCGGGCGTCGCGCACCGCCGAGCAGGACCGCGCGGCACGAGACGCCCTGGCGGCGCTGGGCACGAGCCGGCGGCTGCTGCTGGACCGGCATGCCGGGACGCTCTACGCCACGCTCACGGCCGGGCGCACCCTCCGGCCGCGGCTGGACGAGCTGGTCGGCGCCGCTCAGCGGGACCTCCCCGGCCTGGTGCCGAGCGAACAGGCGCTGGACGCCGACCGGCGCCTGCCCCTGGGCGTCCGTGATGGATGGGAGATCGACCTCGGGCTGTTCTTCGGTGCCATATTGGGCGACGCCGTGGCGGGCGGGCACCTGCTGGACACGATGCGGGCCCCGAGCCCGCACGCGCTGCGGCTGCTGGACGGCTTCCGCGCCACCGGTGTCGGCGAGTTGTCCACCGTGTCGCTCGCCCGCCGCGACGGCGTTACCGAACTCACCGTCCATAATCAGCACTGTCTCAACGCCGAGGACGAGGCGCTCGTGCACGACATGGAGACGGCCGTCGACCTGGTGCTCCTGGACGACGCCAGCCGGGTCGGGGTGCTGCGGGGCGCACCGATGCACCATCCGCGGTACCGGGGACGCAGGGTGTTCAGCGCCGGGCTCAACCTCGTCGATCTGCGCGAGGGCCGGATCACGCTCGTCGGGTTCCTGTTGCGGCGCGAGCTGACCTACCTGTGCAAGATCATGCATGGGCTGCGGACCGGGGCGGCCACGACGGTGCAGAAGCCGTGGGTCGCCGCGGTGGACTCATTCGCCATCGGCGGCGGCGCGCAGCTGCTGCTGGTATTCGACCATGTGATCGCCGCGGACAACGCCTACCTCAGCCTGCCGGCCGCGCAGGAAGGGATCGTGCCGGGAGTGGCCAACCTGCGGCTGACCCGCGCGGTCGGCACGCGGCTGGCCCGGCAGCTGCTGCTATCCGGGCGCCGGATCGCGGCCATCGAGCCGGCGGCGGCGCTGCTGATCGACACGGTCGTCCCCGCCGACGCGATGGACGCGGCGGTCGCCTCGGCAGCGCGGAACCTGGACGCCGCGGCGGTGCTGGCCAACCGGCGGATGCTGCACCTCGCCGAGGAGCCCTTCGACCTGCTGCGCCGCTATCTGTCCGAGTTCGCCGTCGTACAGGCCGAGCGGCTGTACAGCGCCGACGTGCTCGCCAAGCTCGACGGCGCCGGCCCGGGACGCCGCCGCACGAGCGGATGACCTCCCTGGCCGGGCCCTACGGTTCGGGGATCAGCGACACGATCTGCAGCAGCGCGGGCTGACCCGCGGCCGGGGCGAGCGGTGCCGGCTCATCGGCCGGGTCCGCCGGTTCGGTGTCCCGCTCCGCCGCGGCGCCGCGGCCCCCGATCTGCGACCTCGTCAGCCCCATGAAATGCATGACGATCTCGTGGTTGGTGGAGGTCACGGCGGAGTCGGATCCGACCCGGTAGTAGAGGTCCACCACCTGCCGGTCGGGAGCGAGCTCCACCGGGAGATCCTTGCGCAGGCGCGTTACGATGGCCGGCACGTCATGGCTGAGCTCGACCCCGGCCCGCAGGTAGTACTCGTCGCCACCCACCTCGACGACCGGCAGCGGATCGTCAGACTGCTCCGGGCGGTACGCCGGCTGCGTCAGCAGGTCGTAGCGGAACACCTCGTCCAGCAGCGCCGCGGCCTCCTGCGGCACCAGCGGCCGCACCGACTCGGTCCACCACCGCCGCAGCAGCCCCTTGGCGTCCGGGTCGGTGTACAGGTAGGCGATCGCGGCCCCGTACGCGTCGGTTCCGCCGGCGGCGCCGTCCACGTAGGAGCGCAGGCGCTCCGCGGCCGGGTCGTCGACCAGCGCGACCCACCGGTCGAGGTTGAGCAACGCCTGTGACTGGGTGACGCCACCCAGTGCCCGAAGCGGCAGCCAGGTGAACCGCAGCACGGCGTTCTCCGCGACCACCCGGGCCCAGAACAGGAACCGCTGCATCTGCTGGTTCTCGGCGAAGGTCATGCTGTCGTGGGCCAGGACGTACTCGAAGTCGTCGCTGTCACCCCGGACGGACCTGATGCCGAACTGGTCCTTCTTCTCCATATACTCGGTGTTCGGCAGCAGCAGCATCGGATACACGGCGATGCGCGAGACCCGCCGGGACAGCCGGTCGTAGCCATCCATGAACGATGCCACGGTCTCACCCGGCGCGCCCCAGATCAGCTCGGCGTAGCAGTCCAGGCCCTCCCGATCCAGCCAGGCGGCGAGATCCTCCCAATCGTTGACCTTCATGTTGCGCCGGTGCATGTTGTCCAGCGCGGCATCGCTCAACGTCTGCAGTGCCAGTGTGAAGGAGCTGCGCATCCCGGCGTCCTTCATCATTTTCACGATGCGGTAGAACGTCTTCGACTTGTTTTTGGCCCAGGACGTTTCCAGCGCACGCGGGAAGCCCCATCGCTCCCGGGTCTCGATGAACGCCTCGATGAACTCGACGTCACCGGGCAGCAGCCCGAAGTTCGCGTCGCAGGCCACGACGGTGTGCACCTGCAGCCGGCCGAAGATGTCGAGTTCGGCGCGCAGCCGCTCAATGGAGAACGCCCGGACCTTCTGTCCGACCGCGCCGCCCCAGTAGCAGAACGCGCACTTGTAGGGGCAGCCCCGGTTGGTCTCCATCAGTGCCACGTCGTAACGGAAGATGCCGTCGGCGTCCGTCAGCTGCAGGGCGCTGGTGAGAAACGGTGACGGGATCTCGTCGAGGTTGCTGATCCGCGGGCGCTCCGGCGTGGTCACCACGTCGCCGGTCGGGTCGCGGAACGAGATGCCGGCGACCTCGCGCAGGCCGTCGGGTGTCGCCCCGTCGAGCCTGGCCAGCAGCAGGTCGCGGAAGGTGAACTCGCCTTCGCCGTTCACCACGACGTCGATCTCGGGAAACAGCCGGAACACCCGCTCGGCCTGGTTCGCAACATGGGGGCCGCCGAACACGACCCAGCCCTGTGGGTTGAGCTGCTTGAAGGTGGCCGCGAGCGAGCCGAACGACCGGAAGTTCCAGCCCATCACCGAGAACGCCAGCACGTCCGGCGCGCCGTCGGTGAACATCGCGTTGGCCATCGCCACGTGGGTCACCCCGCCGCGGAAGTTGTGGATGACGATGTCGGTGCTTGCCCGGATGCGGTCGTCGGCCAGTGCCGTGGCCTTGAGGTAGCCGGCGGCGAGCGGCATCGACTCCAGCGGCATGTCCCATACGCCCTGCTGGACCACGAAGACCGTGGACTGCTGATCGCCATGTGCGTTGAAGGTCATCGTTTCCCCTCGCGACATGCGCGCGGGCACGCCGGTGTGCGAACCGGTGAGGAGCCACATCTGCGGCGAACCTGTGGCGAGCCTGCGACGCGAATGACATCGTGTGCCGGCTGGCGGCGACACGGTCGTGACGACAGCGCCGGGCCGTGCGGCCTCTGCGCGTTCAGGGCAGGCTAAGCCACATCTGTCGGCAGAGGCGAGAAGGTCAAGGCACACAACGGAAACGCCGCCCCGTGCGTGCTGCCGGACCTGCCTTGCCCAGCCATGACAAGGCGGCGGTGCTCTGTCAGGATGCGATGGCGGGCCTATCCATCGAAGGCCCCAGATCTGTCGTGGCTGTGCTGTGCCGACCGTTCCGAGGGAAGGGCACGATCTACAGTGACCGAATCATCGATCGACCGTGTCTACGAACGCTTTCAGCTCATCGTCAACGGACCGGCGCTGTTCAACGCCATCGTGGCCGGCCTGGAGCTCGACGTCTTCCGGTACCTGCGGGAGCATCCGGGCGCCGGCTTCGAGGACCTGCACACATTCACCGGCCTGCCCCGGCACTCCCTGCGGGTGCTCCTGCTGGCGCTGACCGCGACCGAGCTGGTATCCAAAAAGGACGGTCGCTACACCAACTCCGCGGTCGCCGATGACGCCCTCGCCGAGGACCGGCCCGACAGCTGGCGGGAGACCCTCATCGGCTGGCGGCGGTTCCAGTACCCGGCGTTCCCCTACGCCACCGACGCGCTGCGGGCCGGCCGAAACGTCGCTCTTGACGCCTACGAAGGACCGGGTGACACCCTGTATGCCCGGCTCGCCCACGACCCGCGCCTGGTCGCCGCCTACCACGACTCGATCGGCCCGTTCACGCATCTGTTCGTCACCGGGCTGCTGGACAACCCGGAGCTGTCCACGGTGCGGCACCTGCTGGATGTCGGCGGAGGTGACGGCACCACGGCGATCAGGTTCGCGCGGCGGTTCCCGGAGGCCGAGGTCACCATCTTCGACATGCCGGCCGTCGCGGAGCGGGCCGAGCTGATCGTGCCGGACGACCTGACCGGCCGAATCCGGCTCAGGCCGGGCGACCTGTTCAAGGACGAGTTCCCCACCGACGTGGACGCCGTGCTCTTCAGCCACGTCCTGGAGCCGTTCGACGAGCAGAGCAACGTCGAACTGCTCAGCAAAGCGGTCCGGGCGTTGCCGTCCGGCGGCCGCATCTTCACCTACGGGCTCACGGCACTCGACGATGAGGACGGCGGCCTGCTCGCCGCCCGGCTATCGTTGTACCTTAACGTGCTCGTCGCGGCCGGCGGTCTGGCCCACCCGGCCGCCGACTACGAACGCTGGCTGTGGCAGGCGGGCGTGGCGAGCGTGAAGGCGTTCACCGGCCTGCCGTATGAGCACGGGCTCGTCGTGGGCACCGTGGCATGAGCTCGCCCGCCGCCCGCGCCGATCCGGATCATCGACCGGCTCCACGGCTGGCCTACGAGCGGCACGGACACGGCACCCCGCCGCTGGTGCTGCTGCACGGCATCGCCAACACCAGGGCCGTCTGGCACGACGTCATACCGGAGCTGGCCGGGCGGCGGGCGGTCTACGCCTACGATCACCGTGGGCACGGCGAGAGCCCGCACCTCGGACACGGTCCCGCCTACACCATCGATGCGCTGGTCACCGACCTTGCCGATTTCCTCACCGCCCACGGCCTCACCCGGGCACACGTCGCCGGGCACTCGTTAGGCGGTGCCGTGGCGCTGCGGTTCGCCGCCGCCCACGCCGGGAGGGTCAGTTCGCTGATCCTCATCGACCCGGTCACCGCGCCGCCCGACGATGTGTCGCAGGCGGTCTCCGACCGGCTGTTGGCGACTGTCGCCTCCCACGGCATGGCCGGGCTCGCCGGACTGCTGGACCGCCTCGCCGACTTCGCACCGCGCACGCGCTCGGCCCGGCAGCGGGCGCGCTTCCGCGACGGCGTTGCGCGGATGGACCCGGCCGCGTTCGTCGGGTTCACCGCCGCGCTGCAGGCACTGCCGTCGATCGATGCGGCGCTGTCCACCCTCGACGTCGCAACGTCGGTCATCTGCGCCGCGGACAACGCCGCGGCGCGCCGGCGGGCCGGCGACCTCGCCCGGCTCCTGCCGCGGGCGGTGGTGCGCACCGTACCCGGCACGGCGCACGCGCCGCACGAGGAGGCGCCGGGCGACTGGCTGGCCGCAGCCGAAGCACACTTCGCCGGTCTGGATGCAGAGGAGCACGGCAATGGTCAGGATCCTGATCGGCAACGAGTTCAACGAGGACCGGGCCGGGATCATCGACGCCAAGCAGAAGAAGACCGCATGGTGGACCCAGCGGCTCGCGTGGTTCGCCCGCAACGATGACATCCTCGTCATGGCCGTCGCACCCGATGAGGAGTTCCTGCGGCACGTGACCGGTGTGACCGGCACCGATCACGCGACGCTGAGGATCGTGGTGCCCCCGCCGGGCGGCCTCGGCGTCGGGGTCCTGACCGCCGACCGGCTCGCCGCGCCCGCACTGCTGGCCGAGCTGCGGGCGGCGCTGCACGGTCGGCACCCGGACGCCGTCATCAGCCTGCACCCCGACACGTCGATCGCGGAACTCTCCACCGCTCTCGGCGCGCAGCACGCGCTAGCCGGACACAGTTTCCTGAGCCAGGCGGGCGGCCGGCTGGTCAACAGCAAGGCCGCCTTCCGCGCGATCGCCGCAGGCGCCGGCGTCGCGATCCCGGAGGGTGGTGTCAGCACGACCCCGGCACAGCTCGTCGAGACGGCCGGGCGTCTGCTGGACCGGGACCTGCCCGTCATCCTGAAGCACGAGTTCCGCGCCGGCGGCCGCGGCAATGAAATCGTCACGCCGTACGAGGGCATCACCCCCGTCGGCGCCCAGCGTGCCGTGACCGTGCGCAGTCGCGCCGAGTTCGAGGCCTATGTCGAGCGGCGCTGGTCCTGGCTCACGAGCAACGGGCAGTCGCCGCTGGTCGTGGAGCGCTACCACCCGGGCAGCCGGGCGCTGTTCGCCGAATACTCGATCACCGACAAAGGCGTCGACTTCGGCGGGCAGGGCGAGTTGATCTCCGCCCCACTCGCGGCCGCGGAGATCATCCCCGCCCCCGACGTCGCCGACGCTGCGGTCACGGCGCTGCTCGACGGCGGTCGCGCGCTGAGCGAGCCACTGCACGCGATGGGCTACCGCGGGACGCTCAGCGCCGACGCCATCCTCACTAACGATGGTCAGATCCTGTTCACCGAGTACAACGGCCGAATCACCGGGTCGACTCCCGTATATGCAGTATTCGGCGAACAGGTCATCGGGCCGCAGTACAGCCGCGACCGGGTTCTCTTCGACCGCGACGGATGGCCTGTGCCGTCGTTCGCCGAGGCCGTCGCCGCGCTCGACCGGTCCGGCCTGGCCTACTCGTCCGCAACCGGACTCGGCGCCGTGCTGGTGACGCCCTACAACACAAGCAACGGCTCGGTCCGCTACTGCCTCGCCGCCGCCTGCATCACCGACGTCTGGCGCGCACAGGAACGCATTGAGGCGCTGTTCGCCGGGACGACCTCATGACCGACGCAGCCATGACCAACCGGCCGTCCGCCGCGCGGTGGACGGCCGTGCGCAACGAGCACGGCCGACGGTCGGTGTGGCCGGCCGACACAGCGCCGCCGGCCGGCTGGCACCGCCTCGGCACCGCCGGTGACCGCTCGGCCGCGCTGGACCTCGCCGGGCAGCCCGATCCCGTCCTCCGGCCGGGTCCGGCGCCGAGTATCGCCGCATGGCCGGGACAGCGGTCCGCGTCCGTGGCGGAACTGTTCGCCGCCGCCGTGGACGCCGCCCCGGATCGGGTCGCGGTACAGGCCGCGGCGGCACCGCTCACCTACCGTGCACTCGCCGACGCGGTTGCGCGGGCCCGGACGGGACTGCACCGCCTCGGCGTCCGGCGCGGCAGCACCGTCGCGGTGAGCATCGAGCGTGGGCCGGACCTCATTGTCGTCCTGCTCGCCCTGCTCGGCGCCGGCGCCGCATACGTCCCGGTCGACCCCCGCCACCCGCCCTTGCGGCTGGAGTACATGATTCGGGACGCACGCGCCGAACTGGTCGTGTCGACGCCGCGGCACGTCGCCGTAGTGGCCGCGGCGGGTACCGCGGTGACCACCCCGCAGCAGTTGCAGGAGCACCCTCCGCACCGGCACGGCCCGGTGGCGGCTGCCGACGACATCGCCTACGTGATGTACACGTCGGGCTCAACCGGGCACCCGAAGGGCGTCGAGGTGGCCCACCGCAGCCTTCTTGCCTTCCTGGAAGCGATGACCGGCCTGCTGCCCGCGACCGCGGCAAGCCGGGTGCTGTTCAGCACCCGGCTGTCCTTCGACATCGCCACTCTTGAGTATCTGCTGCCGCTGACCAGCGCAGGCACCTGTGTGGTCGCGCCGGAGACGGGGGTCCTCGGTGCCCGGCGGGTCGCCCGCCAGATCAATGAGGCCGCGCCGTCACTGGTCCAGGCGACCCCGGTCGGGCTGCAGCTGCTGCTCGACGCTGGTGCGCGCTTCACCGCCGCGCAGACCGTGCTGTGCGGCGGCGACGTGCTCTCCCGGCCGCTGGCCGACCGCCTCGCCGCACTGCCCGCGACCGTGTTCAACGTCTACGGCCCGACCGAAGCGACGATCTGGGCGACGGCGTGGCCGGTCCGCCCGGGCGCGCCGCGCATCGGCGGGCCACTCGGGCACGCCGGGGTGTACCTGCTCGACGGCGACCTGCGCCCCGTACCACCGGGGGAGGAGGGCGAGATCTACATCGGTGGACCGGCGGTGGCGCACGGCTACCGGGGCCGCGGCCGGCTCACCGCCGAGCGTTTCGTCCCGGACCCGTTCGCCGGTGCCGCCGGCGCGACGATGTACGCGACCGGTGACATCGCCCGGCTCATCGACGGCGAACTGGAGTACCGGCGGCGGACCGACACGCAAGTCAAGATCAACGGGCATCGGGTGGAGCTCGGCGAGATCGAAACCGTCGCCAGTACGGTCGCCGGTGTGCGGACCGCCGTCGCCGTGGTGCACCAGTCCGGCGGCACGCCAGTGCTGCATCTGTTCGTGGAGAGCCGCGCGGACCCCGCCCTCCTGGCCTCGGCTGTCCAAGCGCGGCTGCGAGATCGGCTGCCGTCGGCAATGGTTCCGGGCCGCATCGAGGCCATCGCCGCGCTGCCGCTCACGGAGAACGGCAAGATCGACCGTGGCGCGCTGGCCGCCCGGGGCCTGGCGGGCCCCGCGCCCGTGCCGGCGCCTGCCCGGCGACACCGAGAGGACAGCATGTCATGACGGCAAATCGGTTCGAGCAGTTCGAGCGGGCACTCCTGCACGCACTCCCCGCGGCGGCGCCGCCGCTGCACCCGACCGACCGCCTGGCCGACTACGGGCTGACCGACTCGCTGCAGCTGGTGCAGCTGGTTGTGCACCTGGAGGAGGCGCTCGGCACCGACCTGCCCGACGAGGCGCTGACGGTGGAGACGTTCGAGACGATCGGCACCCTTTGGGGCGTCGTGAGCGCACACCTGGCCAACATGCGGCGGTGAGGTCCCGTCACCGCCCGGTCCATCGTGGTGGCCGTCCCTCCGCGAACGCCCTCGGACCTTCCCGGGCGTCCGCACTGCGCATACGCCGCTCCTCCCACGTGTACGCGGCCGAGAACGCCTCTGCCAGCGATGTGGTGCCCGCCTCGGCGGCGGCTTCCTTGATCGCCCGGACCGACAGCGGCGCGCAGCGCAGGATGTCCTGCACCCAGCCGTCGACGCAGGCCGCCAGCTTCTGCGCCGGCACCACCTCGTTGACCAGCCCGAGCTCGTAGGCGCGCGCGGCGCTCATCGACCGGCCGGTGATCAGATGCCCCAGTGCCGCCCGGGACGGCACCTGCCTGCACAGCCGGAACACCCCACCCGCTCCGGGGATGAGCCCCAGCCGGGCCTCAGGCAGACCGAACTGCGCGCGGTCGGACGCCACGATCACGTCACACGCCAACGCCAGCTCAAAACCGCCGCCGAGCGCATACCCGTCCACCTGTGCCACTACAGGCTTGCTGAATTCGAACCGTTCCGTCAGCCGGGGCCACCCGGGCCGTCCGCGGCTGCCAAAGCTGGTGGGTGCGGCGGTGCCCGCTTCAAGCTGCCCGGCGAGTTCCTTGAGGTCCTGCCCGACCGAGAACGCGCGCCCGCCAGCGCCGGTCAGCACCACGACCCGCACATCGTCGTCGTGTTCGACATCGTCCCAGATGTCGGCCAGCTCGCGGTGCATCCGCGTGTCCATCGCGTTCAGCACGTGCGGCCGGTCGAGGGTGACGGTCGCGACGTGACCATCCTTGGCGTACCGCACCCGTGGCTGGTCCTCTGCCGGTGACATCACGGCCCCTCCAGATCGGTGACATCGCTGCGACCCTACAGTTGTGTCACAGCACCGGCGCCGAGCACCAGGGCATGACCGGTCACCGCCGATGCCCCGCCGATGCCCCGGCGTGGCTTCGTCGGTGACTTCGGACCTTGTTCGGGGATTCGTCCGCCCACCCGGCGACGACGAACCCGTACGCCGCCCCCCGATACTGGGCCGCGTTCGCCTACACCGGCGCGTGACGGGCGGGTCAGCGCCACGAAGTCCGTGACCGTCACGGTCTTCTCGGGGCTGGTGAACCAGGCGCCGGTGTCCTCC